>CAYMCN010000009.1:0-9475 GCA_964389155.1 Candidatus Woesearchaeota archaeon | reverse complement strand
AACCAAATGTATTTTTTTCTTCCAAAGAAAAACAAGGCTACAAAAACCTAAAACAACTAATAAAAATAGAATCAAAACGATTAAAGAAAGAAACAATTAATATAGGAATTATAGGCTATCCAAACACAGGAAAAAGTTCATTAATAAATTTTCTCTCAAAAAAATCAGCAGTAAAAACATCTTCAGAAGCAGGATACACAAAAGGAATACAAAAAATAAAACTTTCAAAAGGATTATATTTAATAGACACTCCTGGAATAATACCAGTTGAAGAAAAATCTTCAACCAAAATAAAAGATCTAGTAAAACAACCACAAATCGGAGCAGTTACTTGGGATAAAACAAAAAACCCAGATTTAGTAATACACAAACTAATGAAAGAATACCCTAATGTCTTAGAAAAATACTACAAAATCAATGCAAAAGCAGATTCAGAAGTTTTAATTGAAAAACTTGGGAAAAAACTAAACTACATCAAAAAAGGAAATCTTATTGATGAAACTAGAACAGCTAAAAAAATATTAAAAGATTGGCAAGAAGGAAAAATAAAAATTATTTAATAATATTGAATCTTAAGATAAAAATAAAATAAACTAATTTATAAAACTCCATTCCATTAAACAATTAATAAGGAGGTGTAAAGATGATAAATTGGTTAAATAAAAAAGTTAAAAGAATGGATGCTTGGGATATTGGATTAGTTAAATTATCTGTTGCTGCTTCTGTTTTGTTTTTAATAACAATCTGGTCTGCTGCAATGACTTGGGTTCATTCTGTAAACACATGGTATTTTTTAATAGCAGCTGTGGTTTTTGGTGCAAGACCTTTGTATAAAGTTTATATGAAATAAATTTCTTAAATTATTAGTATTTTTATTACTATAATATTTGGGCATTATTCACTTTCCTTACAACTTGCCCAATATTCATTTTTTTCTATATTTGCCTTAAAATGACTTTCCCCCCCAACTCTAAGTTTCCAATAAATTATTTGACCTTGAACAGTATTTATTCTCCACGCAACTTTTTTCAAAGCTCTTTTAGCAGCTCCTTTTTTTTGAGGCGATGATTTAGGATTTTCAAGATTTGCTTCAGATTCCTTTTTCCACTCTAAAACTTCTTTCATTTCTTCTTGAATTTCTTTATATCTTTCCTTAATCTCATCCTCAGTCAAAGGAACACTCTTAATTCCAGAATAATACTTCGATGGCATTTTTATCTTAAACCAACCTAATTTAAATAGTTTTTTAGAAAATATCTATAAATAATAAAATATAACAAACAGAATGAAAAAGTGGTTTGTATATATTCTTGAATGTCAAGATGGCTCATTTTATACTGGTGTAACAAATGATCTTGATAAAAGAATGAAAACTCATGCAGAAGGAAAAGGAAGCAAATATGTTTGCAAAAAAGGTTTTAAGGAATTACTTAAATCTAAACAATGCAAAGATAAATCCGAAGCATGCAAATGTGAATATAAAATAAAACAATTGCCTAAAAAACATAAATTAGATTGGTTTGATTAACCAACAAACTTATAAACCAAAAAATTTCATAATTATATAACAAACGTGTTAGTAAGTCTTGAGCAATAAAATGTTTCGAATGACTTGCGCTCAAGAATATATTTCTTGGAAATTATTTTGTTAATTATTAAATATAGGAGAAAAATAAAATGAAAGGAAAAGTAAAATTTTTTAATCCAGAAAAAGGATTTGGTTTTATAATCGGAGATGACGGAAAAGATTACTTTATGCACAAATCAGGTTTACAGGATGATATAATTGTAAATGAAGATGATTTAGTTGAGTTTTCTGTAGAAGAAGGAGACAGAGGACTAAAAGCAGTCAAAGTATCAAAAGCATAATTATTATAATTCTTAAAATGGAAAAATTTACAAAATTAGGATTAAGTAAGGAATTATCAGACGTGTTAAAAGAATTTGGATTTACAGAACCAACAGAAATTCAAGAAAAAGCAATTCCTTTAGCATTAAAAGGTAAAGATATTATTGGTGGTTCTGCAACAGGAAGTGGAAAAACTTTAGCTTTTGGATCTGCAATTATTGAAAATGTAGAAAAAAACAAAAAAATTCAAGCAATAGTATTAACTCCAACAAGAGAACTTGCAGAACAAGTTGCAACTTCAATAAGAAATTTTGGCAAAAACAAAAACCTCAAAGTTTTAGCAGTTTATGGAGGGGTAAATATCAATTCTCAAATAAGACAAATTTCTACAACAGATGTTCTTGTCGGAACACCAGGAAGAATTATAGATCATATAGATAGAGAAACATTAAGATTAGATGGAATTAAAATTTTAGTATTAGATGAAGTAGATAGAATGTTTGATATGGGATTTAGCAGAGATGTTGAAAAAATAATCAAAGAATGCCCTGAAAAAAGACAAACCATGATGTTTTCAGCCACAATTTCCCAAGACATTGATTATTTAGCTAAAAAATACACAAGAAATCCTGCAGAAATAGCTGTAAAATCATATGTTGATCCTTCTAAATTAAAACAAGTTTATTATGATGTTGCTGATAATAAAAAATTCTCATTATTTGTAAGTCTATTAAAAAAAGAAAGTGCGGATTTAGTAATGGTTTTCTGTGGTACACGAAGAAATGTTGATTTTATCTCAGACAATCTAATAAAAAATGGAATACATGCAAAAGCTATTCACGGAAAAATCGAACAAAAAAAGAGAATAAGGGTTCTTGAAGAATTCCATAAAAAAGGATTAGGGGTTTTAGTTTGTACAGATGTTGCTGCAAGAGGTTTAGATATCAAAGGTGTAAGTCATGTGTATAATTATGATGTTCCAAATGATCTAAATGATTATATTCATAGAATAGGAAGAACTGCAAGAGCTGGAAAAGAAGGAAAAGCAATAACTATTCTTGCAAGCAGAGATTATGAAAAATTTGGAAATGTAATACAATCAAAAGACATCAGCATAACTCCAGAAAAATTACCTCAACTTGAAATTGTCAAAATAAGGATGGATTTTGGAAGAAATAGATTTGGTAGAAATTCTGCTGGAAGATATTTTAGCAGAGGACCAAGAAGAAATAATGAAAGAGGTAGGGGTTTTGGAAATCAAGGAAATAATAGAGATTCCAACAGACCTCAAAGAAATACGGGAAATAGACCAAAAAGAAAATGGGATAATAAACCAAGAAGTTCATATAATCAAAAATCAAATTCTCGAAGACCTTTAGATAAAAGAGGAAATAATTTTAGAAATTCTAATAGACCTAGAAGATAAAAAAGAAAAAATTTTTAAACTATTTTTTAATAACTTTTATATGAGAAAAATTGGATTATTGAATAATTGTATTGCAATACCTATTTTTTAATCTAATATAATTCTAATCTTTTTTCTAAAATGAAAACTACTAAAGATTTTTTATGGAAGCAAGACATGTCTGTCAACGATTTCTTAGAGAGATTAGGAAATGTAGGATTTCAAAGTGTTGAACTAAAAAATGCTTCAGATCTTATCATAAAAATGAAAAGTTCAAATGCTAAAGTTTACCTAACTTTTACTTCAAACATGGTAACTTCTGGATTAAGAGGTTTTTTTGCACAATTAATAAAACTAAACATACCTCAAGTCATTGTAACCACTGCTGGAGCCATAGAAGAAGACATAATGAAAGCATTCGGTGAAAAATTTGAAATTGCAAGTTTTCATAGTGATGATGTTGAATTGCATGAAAGAGGTGAAAACAGAGTAGGAAATTTAATCATTAGAAATGAATCTTACATGAAATTTGAAGATTGGATTATTCCTGTTTTAAAAGAACTTTATAACAAAAAAAAGCGCTGGAGTGTTTCAGAACTATTAAAAGAAATTGGATTAAAATTAAATGATAAAAATTCCATTTTATATCAAGCAGCAAAAAATAACACTCCAATTTTCTGTCCTGGAATAACTGATGGAATTATGGGTTTTCAATTATTTATGTTTCAAGAAAAACATCCTGATTTTATTGTTGATGTTGTACAAGATTTCAAGAACATTATATTTGTTTCAAATCATGATGAAAAAAAAGCTCTTATAGCATTAGGAGGAAGCATTTCAAAACATCATGCTTTGCTTTCAGGATTGCTCAATGGAGGTTTTAGTTGTGCTCTTTATATGACTACTGCTCATGTAACTTCTGGATCAATGTCAGGAGCTACAACTCAAGAAGCCAAATCATGGGGGAAAATCAAGGATGATTCAGACGCTGTCACAGTTATAGGAGATGTTTCCATTAATTTTCCCTTAGCAATGTGTAATGCATTAGATGTATTAAAAAATAGGAATTTGTTAAATGAATCCTAAATTTATTTTAAGCAAAAGTAAAGTACATGAACAATATAATCAATTAAAAGATCTTGGGATTATTTCATATAGCTGGAAAACCAATCCGGAAGTTGGAAAAATACTTGAAAAAGAAACAGACAGTTTATTCAGCATTCACATTCTTGAAGAAATTCCAGACATAAAAGATAAAAAAAGAATTTGGTTTTTTGCCCAAGCCTGGAATAAAGATGAAATTAAAGATTTGATTAATGAAGGAATTAATAATTTTGTAATAGATAATGAAACAGATTTAAAGACAATTATTAATTTTATTTCAAAAGAAAAAGTTAATCTTCTTTTAAGGATGAAGTTTCAAGAAAAAAGAGTTCAAACAGGAAAATATTTTGTTTATGGGATGAATGCTAAAACAGTTAATAATTGGATTTCTAAATTAAAAGATAATAAATTTATAGATAAAATTGGAATTCATGTTCATAGAAAATCTCAAAATACTTCTGAATGGAATTTAAAATATGAATTAGAAGATAGCTTGTCAAAAGAAGTTTTAGAAAGAATTAATTTGATAAATATTGGAGGGGGGTTTCCAATAAAATATAAAAATTACACATCAAAAGTTTTAGATTATATTTTTTCTCAAATTAAAGAATTAAAAGATTGGTTAGGTAAAAAAAATATAGATTTAATAGTAGAACCAGGAAGATTTATTGCAGGTCCTGCTGTCCAGCTTGAAACAGAAGTTATTTCGGTATATGATGGAAAAATTATTGTAAACTGCTCTGTTTATCAGGGAAATGCAGATGCTATTTTTCAAGATGCCTTGAAATTAATTGTTAAAGGAGAATTAGAAAAAGGAAATGAATATACTATTAAAGGAAAAACACCTTGTAGTTTAGATATTTTTAGATATAAAGTCAATCTTCCAGAAGTAAAAGTTGGAGATAAAATTATTTTCTTAAATGCAGGTGCTTATAATTTTTCAACAAATTTTTGTAGACTTAAGGAATTAAAAACAGAGATAGTGGATTGAAAATTAAAAAGGCAAAAAACCGAAGTTCCCTGCCTTTACTTAACCGAAGTTAAGCTAAATTAAAGAGAGAATAGAGTTTATAAGTTTTACTATATTCGTTTTGTCCATTATTTTATGATACCAACAACTTGAAACAGAAGTTATTTCGGTATATGATGGAAAAATTATTGTAAACTGTTCTGTTTATCAAGGAAATACAGATGCTATTTTTCAAGATGCTTTAAAATTAATTGTTAAAGGAGAATTAGAAAAAGGAAATGAATACTTGATTAAAGGAAAAACACCTTGTAGTTTAGATATTTTTAGATATAAAGTCAATCTTCCAGAAGTAAAAGTTGGAGATAAAATTATTTTCTTAAATGCAGGTGCTTATAATTTTTCAACAAATTTTTGTAGACTTAATGAATTGAAAACAGAGATAGTGTAAAAATTTAAATAAGAAAAATTCTTTTAGATTATTAAAAGAGGTATATCAAAACATTGTTCTAAAAAAATGAAAAATAAAGGGGAAGAAATAATTCAGCTAAAGAATGTTACTAAATACTATAAAATGGGGGAGTCAATAGTAAAAGCTCTTGACGGATTAAATCTTAAAATAAAAAAAGGAGAATTTGTCGCAATAATGGGTCCAAGTGGTTCTGGAAAATCCACTGCAATGAATCTTGTTGGTAGTTTAGATGTTCCTACTCGTGGGGCTATTTATTTAGATGGTTATGACATTTCACATCTTGAGGAATCTGATTTGGCTCAAATTCGTGGTAAAAAAGTTGGTTTTATTTTTCAACAATTTAATTTGATTCCCAATCTTACTGTCCTTGAAAATGTTATGTTACCTATGATGTTTCAAGGAACAGATAGGATGGAAAGAGAAGAGTATGCAATGGAACTTCTTAGAAAAGTTGATTTGGGAGATCGAGCAGATCATTATCCTAATCAGATTTCAGGGGGGCAAATGCAAAGAGTTGCTATTGCTCGTGCTTTGGCAAATGATCCTGAAGTTATTTTAGCTGATGAACCAACAGGAAATTTAGATACAAAGACTGGTGAGAAAGTTATGGAATTTTTAGAGAAGTTGAATAAAGAAGGGAAAACAATTATCATGGTTACTCATGAACCAGAACTTGCAGAAGCTTATGCTCAAGTTGTTTATTGGTTGCGTGATGGAAAGATTGAAAAGGTTACTCGTAAGAAAAATGGTTTTAGTATTGTAAAGGCTGAAAAAGAATTGCATAGAAAGAAAAAAATAGTTAAGAAAAAATTAGTGCGGAGGAAGTAATGATGGATTATTTTTTGATTGCATATAGGAATTTAAAAAAAAGAGGGATTAGAAGTTGGTTAACTTTGTTAGGGGTTTTTATTGGAATTGTTGCTGTGATTTCTTTGATAACTTTGGGGGCTGGATTACAAAGTGCTGTTAATGCTCAATTTGGAATAAGTTCAACAGAAGTGATAACTGTTCAGGCTGGAGGTCTTAATTCTTATGGTGCTCCTGGTTCTGGAGTTGTTAATTTTTTAACTGTTGAAGATGTAGAAGAGATAGCAAAATTAAGTGTTGTTAATCGGGCTATTAGAAGAAATATGCCTACTGGAAAATTAGAGTTTAATGATATTGTTGGTTTTGGTATGGCTATGAGTGTTCCTAGTGGGGATGATAGAAAATTTGCTTATGATATGTTGGAATTAGAACCAGAATTAGGAAGGTTATTGAAGGATGGAGATACTAATAAAGTTCTTCTTGGATATAATTTTTATGGGGATGATGATATGTTTGGCAAGCCAATTGTTCCTGGGAATAAAATTTTGTTGCAGGAAGAGTCTTTTGAAATTGTAGGGGTTTTAGAAAAAAAGGGTCTTTTGTTTGATAATATGGTATTGGTTAATGAAGGTACTTTAGAAGATCTTATGGGTTATGGAGATAATGTTGATTTGATTGCTGTTCATATTAAAGATAAGGATTTAATGGATAAGGCAAAAGAAGATATTGAAAAAGTTTTAAGAAAAACTCGTGATGTTAAAAAAGGTGAAGAGGATTTTGAAGTTACAACTCCTGATGCAATGATGGAATCTGTAAATAGTATTCTTGGAGCTATTCAAGCTTTTATTATAATTATTGCTTCTATATCTATTCTTGTAGGAGTTATTGGAATTGTTAATACTATGACTACTTCTGTTTTAGAAAGAAGAAAAGAGATTGGAATTATGAAGGCAATTGGTGCAAAGAATAGTCAGGTGTTTATGCAATTTTTTGTTGAGTCTGGATTAATGGGTTTGGTTGGAGGTGCTCTTGGAGTTATTGTTGGAATGATTATTGGTTATGCTGGAACACTTGGGATAAATAATTTTTTAGGTGCTGAAGCTGTTCCACAAATTAATTTCTTTTTAATTTTCTTTACTTTGTTAGGTAGTTTTTTGATTGGTTCTATTGCAGGGATTATTCCTGCTATGAGTGCAGCTAGGCAAAATCCTGTGGAGGCTTTGAGAGGATGATATCCGAAGAAAGTGTAAAATATTCATTAAGGAATTTAAGTCAACGTAAAGCTAGAAGTTTCTTAACTATTCTTTCTATATTCATTGGAATTACAACAATATTTATTTTCATAAGTTTTGGTTTAGGTTTGTATAATTATATGGAAGATATGACTTCAAGTTCTTCTGCAGATAAAATATTAATTCAGCCTAAAGGGGGAATTGGAATTCCTGGGATGGATAATGCTTTTCCATTAACAGATGATGATGTTGAAGCGGTTAGAAAAACTCATGGAGTTTATGATGCAACAGGAGTATATATGAAAGTTGTAGAGATACAACAAGGAAAAGTAAAGAAATATACTTTTTTAATAGGAATTGATCCTGCTAAGCCTTTTGTCATGGAAATGTCTGATGTGGAGGTTGAGGTTGGGAGAGATTTAAAACCAGGAGAAACAGGAAAAATAGTTGCAGGTTATAATTATCAACTTAAAGATGTAATTTTTCCTAAAACTACTGGAATTAATCAAAATATTGAAATTGATGGAAAAAATCTGAAGGTTGTTGGTTTTTATGAATCTATTGGAAGCCCTCCTGATGATGCTCAACTTTATACTACACTTGATTATCTTGAAGATTTATATCCTGATGATAATCTTTCTTATGGGATGATTATAGCTAAAGTAGATACAACAAATTTAGACAAGGTTTCAGAAAATATTGAAAAGAGTTTGAGAAAGGAGAGAGATTTAGATAAGGGTAAAGAAGATTTTTCTGTTCAGTCTTTTACAGATTTGCTTGAGAGTTTTTCAGTTGCATTGAATATGGTTATTGGATTTATTATTTTGATTGCTTTAATTTCTGTTTTAGTTTCTGCAGTTAATACTGCCAATACCATGATAACTTCTGTTTTAGAAAGAGTAAAGGAGATTGGAATTATCAAATCTATTGGGGCTAGAAATTCTACTGTGTTTGGAATATTTTTATTTGAATCTGGATTTTTAGGATTAATTGCTGGGGTAGTTGGAGTTGGTCTTGGTTGGGGAGCAAGTGCTCTTGGGGAGAGTATTTTGGATAGTTTAGGATGGGGATTTTTGGCACCTGCATTTCCAATTGAATTATTTGTAGGATTAATTTTATTTGCAACAATAACTGGCGCAATCTCAGGAGTATTTCCAGCATACAGAGCAAGTAAAACAAATATTGTTGATGCTCTAAGATATGAGTAAAATTAATAACTTTTACCTATGTCTCTTATGATTATGTTGATTTTTCTTTTTTCTTCTTTTATAGAAATAATATATTACAAATAACACTAAAGCAAACAAGAAAATATAAAGCCACTTAGATGTTGTTTTTTCATCAGCTTTTCTTTCCTGAAAATAAGAAGAATCAAAGGAAACAGTTTTTGTTAATGTTCTTCTTGCTCCTGTTTTATCAGTATAATGAATTGTTGTCTGAATATCACCTTCTTGAGATATTGCTTCAAAATCAGCAGTAGTATATTCATTTGAATCTAAATCTCCAAGAATATTTTTACTTGCACCTTTTATAATAATTCCTTCTTGTTTTGGTATTTCAAATGTAAGAGCTTCAATATCTGAATCTGCAATATTTAAAATTTCAAGTGTTAAAATATTTGTTGAATAATCATAATTTT
>CAYMCN010000008.1:0-9664 GCA_964389155.1 Candidatus Woesearchaeota archaeon | reverse complement strand
GCTGAAAAATTTCCATCAACTAACAAAACTTTTTTTCCAAAACCAGAAATTGCATCACCAAGAGCAATGACAGAAGATGTCTTCCCAACACCTCCTTTTATACTTAAAATTCCTATTGATTTCCCCATCTTTATTAATACATTCAAAGAATTTATATTTAAATAATTATTGAAGCATAAGTTTAAAAATTCAAATTATAATTTAATATTATGGTAAAAACAAATGAAAAAAAATCTTTAAAAAAAGAATCAAAAAAAATTAGTCAACCAGATTTTGAGAAAAAAGTTATTGAACTTTCTAAAAAAGGACTTACATCTGAAAAAATTGGAGAGAATTTAAGAAAACAAAATATTCATCCAAAAGAATATAGTAAAAAAATTTCAAAGATATTGAAAGAAAATAATTCTTATGTAAATCCAGATCTTACTAATGTTGAAAAAAAGCTTGGAATGATAAAAACACACTTTGAAAAAAATAAACAAGATAAAAGAGCAAAAAGAGATGTAGTAAGAGTGTCTGCAAAAATTAGAAAACTAAAAAAATATTTTAAAATTTAATTCTATTAACCTTAACAACAAGGTTTAAAACTATTATTTTTCTACTTGAAATATGAATTTAGAAGAAGGAGATTTAGTTTTATGTACTGTCGAAAAAATAGAAAGAACAGTTGTATTTGTAAAAATAGAAGGTGATGGTGAGGGAAGCATTATTATGAGTGAAATTGCTCCTGGAAGAATAAGAAATGTAAGAAACTATGTTGTTCTAAGAAAAAAAATTATTTGTAAAGTTTTAAGGATTTCACAGAGCGGTAATGTTGAACTTTCATTGAGAAGGGTTACTCCAAAAGAAAAAAAAGAAATAACAGAACAATACAAACAAGAAAAAAGCTATGTAAATATAATAAAAAGTGTTTTAGGAAAACAAGCAGATAAAGCAATAAAAGAGATTTCAAAAGATGAAAGAATTTTTGAATTTTTTGAAGAAATAAAAGAAAATCCGAAAAAACTTGATAAAATATTTGAAAAAAAAGATTCAAAAAAAATTCTGGAAATTTTATCATTACAAAAACAAAAAACAGCTGTTATTAAAAAAGAAATTAACTTAAGATCCTTTAATTCAGATGGTTTAGAAGAAATTAAAAATATTCTTAACGACGTGAAAAATGCAGAAATTAAATATATCTCTGCAGGAAAATATAGTATAAAAATAGAATCAGAAAACTTAAAAAAAGCTGATAAAATTCTAAAAGAAATAGCAAATGAAGTTGAAAAAAGAGCAAAAAAACTTGGAGCAGAATTTAGCATTATTGAGAAGTAAATAGAAATTAATTTTTTTCTTTTAAGTTAGAACAGAGTATCAAAAACTTTAAATAGGAATAGAAATCCATAGTTTTATGGTTGATGAGTATCCAAAATTTAAAGTTATAACATTAGCAGTAATATTTGATACTTCTAAAAGAAAAATTTTAATTGGAAAAAGAGAAAATGATCCAGACATTCCTGAATTAAGTTGGTGTTTTCCAGGAGGGACAGCCAATCATGAAGAAGATCTAGATAAATCATTGAAAAAAAGCATTCTTGAAAAAACAGGATATAGAACTAAAAATTTAGGAGCCATATTTGCAAAAACCTATCCTGAAAAAAAAGATTTAGTTTCAGTATATTTTTTCTGTGAGTATATAGAAGGTGATGAAAAAGTTGGAGGGGATTTAACAGAATTGAAATGGGTATCTCCAGACGAACTTGAAAACCATTTCACAACTTCATTTCATCCAAAGTTGAAAGAATTTATTACGAATTTAAAGTGAAATTAAAGAAATGTAATTCTTGTAAAAAATATACATTAAAAAGTACTTGTTCAAAATGCAAAGAAAAAACTTCTGAGGCCCATTATGAATTTCATAATAAGTTTTTAAAAATAATAAAAAATTAAACCAAAGTTTGTTGTTTTTCTTCAATTATAATTTTCCCATATTCACCATCAAAGCCAGGATTAATTTTTAATTTTCCTTCACGATTCAACAAAATTAATTCAACTAATTTTTTCTCAATATCATGTTCTATAAATTCTTCTTCACTTATATTTATTAAAATATTAAATTCATCTTTAAAATGATTAATCAATGAATTGTAAATGCTCCAAACAGTTTTTGAAGTCATTGCACTTCCTATAAAAAATGAAATTAATTCATGTAAGGGTAATAATGAATAATAAAGTTTAGCATTTTTTGGCCTATATCCTTTTGGTTCTTTAGAAATTTCCTCAACTCTATAATCAACACCAATTATCAAAGATTTTTTACAAACAGGACAAATTCCGTCAAGTTTCTTTGTCTCTTCAGGAGAAGATGAAAAACCACAATTTCTATGCCCATCATAATGATATTTCCCATAAGTCGGAGGGGTTTCAATAGTTGCTTTCAGCCCATCACCTGTTCTTATCGCTTTTATGATATTATCATAACTTAACTCAGGAACATCAAAAATCGTGCACTCACGGCCAATTCTCCAAGGCCAAAAGCTATGTGCGTCGGAAAAACTCACAACATTTACCTTTCCATCTTTAAGTTCTTCAAATCTCCACAACATATCTGGATCAGCACTTATACCTGATTCAACTGCATAAATCTTGCTAGTTTGATCTTCAAAACATTCTTTTAGAGAATCAAAGCCACTTTTACTTCCAAACAAACCAAACCAAGGAGTCATACAATGTGCAGGAATAATTTCTATTTTATCGTCAATTTCCTTTAAATCTTTAACCACATCTCTACAAGAAATACCAAAAATAGGCCTTCCATCATAATCTATTCTTCCTTTGCTTTGAAAATATTCTGTTATCTCGTCTGCAGTCTTGGAATTAGGAGCAAAAATTACTAAATGAACAGCTCTTCTTTTTCCATTTTGAGAATACATAAAACTTATCTCTGTTTGCCATAAAAACGCAAATCCACTTTCAGTTCTTAAAATTCCTTTATCATCTTCTTTCAATTTCTCATCAATTTCTTCTCTATGTAATTGATGTTGAAAATCCCCTGTTCCAAGCAAATTAATTCCTTTAATTCTTGCATATTTTTCAAGATTTTCAATACTTAAATTCCTAGAAGTTGCCCTCGAATGTTTAGAGTGAATGTGTAAATCAGCAATAATTTCCATTTAAAATTAGAATTAAAAGTAATTAAATATTTTATTATTTTTTCTTTGTCCTTTTAAAGATAACAAATACTGCAAGAACAGCCAAGATAGCAATTACAACCCATAACCAAGAGAGATTTTTTACTTCTTCGCTTATTTTTTCACCTAAAATAGTTCCTATACCTTTATCTTCAACTACTTCTTCAACTACTTTTTCTGAAATAGCAAAATAACTAAATGAAGTTAACTCAACATCATAGTAATAATAAGTATCATCATCTTCTTTGTAAGTTGTTACCAACTCATTCCAAGCACTTGAACTTTCATCAAATTTGGATAATATAATATTTTCTTTTTCAAGACCACTATCAGAAAGCCATGTTTTTTCAACTTTAATTGTTATAATTGCTTTTTTCAAATTATCTACAAGGTTTTCAGTATTAATTTGCATATACTGATAAACTTTTCCTGTTTTTTCAACAGAAACTTCTGCTGGCTTTTCATCATATTTTGAAACAGTTACTTTAACATTTTTAACTTCATTATTAACTTCAATTTTAATTTCCTTAACACCTGTTTCTTCAGCAAAATTTTTCATTACTGAAACTTTTTCAGGAGTTACTGTTGAAAATATATTTGATTTTACTGAAGATACAGTTCCTGAATCTCCTCCTGAAGAAGTTGCAGCACCACCACTACTACCACCAGTAACAATAAATGTATCTGTATCACTTGCGTTATTTCCTGCAAAATCTCTAACATAACAAGTATATGTTGTACTTCCTGCTGTAGAAGTTACTGTAACTAAATCTGCAGTTGTTAAAGAAGAATTAATTCCTGAAGTTGCATCTGTTCCTGAACAACTACATGTAACTGTTTCCCCATTATCAGTTGGATTAGCAGGTGTACAACTTGCTGTAGGGGATGGGTTTACAGAATCTATTTGAATAACAAGAGTGCTATTTAATATTAAATTATTAACACTATCATTAATATATAATAAAATTGTTTGATTTCCATCGCTTAGACCAGTAAGATTTCCAAGAGTTGTATTACACCATCCACTTGAAACGGCAACTGATTGATTTGAATCATTGAAATTTAGGTGACATTGACTTCCTCCAGAACCACTATCAGCTACAGATATGTTAAATATCAAAGAATCTGTTGTTACATTCTTAATTGAAGTTGAATTCATATACCATTGATAAAAAGGAGTTGTAATTGTTGGATCAATATTATCAATCTCTAAAAGCATACGAGTTGTATTTACAGTACTAAAATTATCCATAATAGATATTGTCATAGTATGATTTTGTTCTAATGCTGTAGAATTTAATGTTATGTTTAAAGTTATATTAGCAGCAGTATTGGCAGCACTAGTTACACTAGAACAGTTAGCATAACTAGAATTAATTACGGCACCATCACAAGTCCAGTTAGAATTATTTGATGCAACTGTGACTCCAAACAAATTACCAACAGTAAGACTAAAATTTATGTATGATATATTGATTGTACTATTTCCTGTTGCAGCAATAGTATAATTAAAACTTTTAATATCTCCACCTCTTTGCCATGATGAACCATTTGTTTCATTACTTGTTACAGTTAGAGCACTTAAATGTGCTGAAACAGAATACATTGACAAAACAAAAAATATTCCGAAAAACATCAACAGTAAAATTTTTTTATTATCCATCTTCCTCTTTTTATTATTTTATTATGAAAAATGTATTTATAAACTTTTTCCAATTTCAAAAGATTTAAAAATTAAGCTTCAAATAAAAAATAATGGAAGAAAAAACACTTGTTTTAATTAAACCAGATGCAATGGTAAAGCAACTTGCAGGGAATGTAATTTCTGATTTATATAATTTAAATTTAAAGATGATTGGTTTAAAACTTGTTAATGTGCAACGTGAACTTGCTGAAAAACATTATGATAAATTAGAATCAGAAAAAGGGGTGAAAATTTTTGAAGACACTATAAAACATCTTACAGGCGAGTTTCATGAAAATGAAAACGTTGTTGCAATTGTTTATCGAGGGGAAAATGCGATTCAAAAAGTTAGGGAATTTATCGGGGAGACAAATCCTGAAAAAGCACATCCCTCTTCGATAAGAGGAAAATATGGAAGAATAAATTCAGATAAAGATTTATTTGAAACAGTTATTCATGCTTCTGATTCTATAGAAAATGCAGAAAGAGAAATTAATTTATGGTTTGATGGAAGTGAATTAGTTGAATAAAAAAATCACTCTTCATCTTTAACACCGCCAGCTGTTACAAAAAACACACATTCGTTATCTGGTAAGTTAGGAGAATCAATCATTTTTGCAACTCTTGAACCTTTTTTTCCCCTTCGTAAATAAATTCTATAAGTTGAAGCATGTCCTACAATATTCCCACCAATTGCAGTAGTGGGATCTCCAAACATTTGTGCTGGATTAGACATAACTTGATTTGTAACATAAACTGCTAAATTATGTTGCTCTGCTAATTTCATTAAATCATGTAAATATCTATTTAATTTTTGTTGCCTGTCTGCCAGCTGTCCTCTTCCACCATATTCTGCTCTAAAATGTGCTGTTAAAGAATCAATAATCAAAAGTTTAATTGGTTCTCCTTCTTTTATCATTTCGGAAATTCTTTCTAAAAGAAGGATTTGATGATCTGAATTAAACGCACGTGCAACAAAAATATTTTTTAAAACTTTTTCAGGGTTTGTGCCTAATTCTTCAGCAATTTGTTTTACTCTTGAAGCTATAAAAGTTCCCTCTGTATCAATAAATGCACATTTTCCATTTGCACCTCCTTTTTCTAAAGGCATTTGAACATTAACTGCTAAATTCAAACCAATTTGTGTCTTTCCAGATCCATAAGCCCCATAAGTTTCTGTTATAGCCTTGCTTGGAACACCTTTTCCCCCGAGTAATTCATCAAAATTTCCACTTCCTGTTGAAATGTTAATTATATTTTCTCTTTTTTTGGCATATTCTAGCCCATCTGTGAATCCAAGATCAAGCAAATTTCTAGCTGCCTGAATTGCTTTTCTTGCAACTCCTGCACTAACTCCAGCAATATCGCTAAGATTTCCTGGTGACATTACTGCTAAAGACATTAAATCATAAATCCCTGCAGTCTCAAGTTTTGCAGAAACAGCTGGCCCTATTCCAGGTAAATCAGTTAATTGGGGATTTTCATCTTTTTTAGATTTAGTTTTTTTAGAAACTTCTTTATCTGAATCTTCTTCAACAACTGCTTTTTTAATCTTCTTAATATCTTCTTTATCGACCATGATATGAAACATAGCCCTTAGTTTATAAAGATTATTTAGATTAGAAATATCCTTTAGATTGAGACTCTAAAAAAATAACAGCAAGTAATCCCCCAGATATCCCCACAAACATGTCTAAAAGAGTGTCTTCAATACTTAGTTGAACAGGAATTGTTGTAAATAATGCTAAGAAAAACTGGTAAAATTCCCAAAGGACAGTTGTAAAGGCCACTAATGAAGTAACAAATAAAATCATAAAGAAAACATTAAGTTTCAAATACTTCTTAGAGATGAAATGTTTTATGATAAAAAAGTAAGTGTATCCCAGAACAATCCCTCCAAGAAAATGCATTAAAGTATCAAGCCAAGTTATTGAATTAAAAAGCCCTAAAAAATAAAGTATCCATCCTAAAATAAATAATAAAATAGGTGGTATAAGGTATTTTAGTATATGTTTGAAAATCATTTTAGTTATTCTCCAATTTTAAAACTAAATCATCAACATTAACTTCTTCTGCACTATCTATGGTTAATTCATTATTGTTAAAAAACTTATTCATTCTTATAACTCCTGAAAAAACCATTTCTTTTCCAAGAAGTTTTTGTTTTTCTTCCTCTGAAAATTCTTCAGGATTTAAAATTCCCAAATCTTTAATTTTTTCATGAAATAAAACAGATCTTATAGTTTCTGTGCCATCATCTAAAACAAGATTCATTAAAGATCTTTTTTCCGGAACAACTTTTCCATGTTCTTGACAAATAAAATTTTCTCCTTCATTAACAGCCTTTTTTTTACAATCTGGACAAATATTAAAAAATCTTGGCTCAAATGCTTGTACAATAAATGCCCTCATTCTAATATTATCTGAAGTTTTAAAATCTTTAATGTCTTTTTCCTTGAAAACTTTCTCTGTTTGAACTTTATCAAAAACTTCACTACTTAATTTTAATTCTGAAAAACTTCCCAAATGCACTTCATTTTCTCTTGAACTTGCATTTAAAATCTCAATAACACTTCCTTCCACAATTTTTCCTGCTTCAATTAAATCAATATGATTTGTATCCCACAATACAACTTTTGTATTTGAAGTTTCATCTGCTATTTGTAAATTTACAACTTTTCTTTCTTGTCCTTCACGTATAAAGCTTCTTACAGGAAAAAGATTAATAATTTTTCCAACAACATTAACTCTTTTCATTCCAGGAGTTAATTCATCTATTTTTGATTTTTCGCTATCAAGTGAAATTCCAAGTTCAGAGGCAACAATTTGTGCTGCTCCTTCCTTACTTATTAAACCAGAAATTTTCTCTTGTTTTGCAACAACTTTTTTCTCAATTTCTTCTTTTTCCAAACCAGAGGTTCTCGAAATTCTTTCTATTAATTTCTCATAATTATTACTCATTTTTTAATTAATAATATTGTTTTTAAAAATTTTTATATAGATAAGTTTATATATCTTTTTTATTGAAAGAAAATATGACAGCTATAGTAAAAATAAAGTTTATGCCTTCTTCACCAGAAACTAATCTTGAAGAAATTAAAGAAAAAGCAAGGAAATTAATAGAAAATGAAGGTGGTAAAGGTGTTAAGTTTGAAGAAGAACCAATTGCATTTGGATTAAAGGCAGTTATAGTTTTCTTTCTATGGGATGAAGGAAAAGAACTTGAACCTCTTGAAAATTCTCTTGAAAAAATTGAAAATGTTAATTCTGTTGAAATGATAGATATGAGAAGAGCAATTTGAAAACAATAAGAATTATAAAAAGAATTCTTTTTTATTTAATATGATTCCACAAGAACAAATAAACGAGATAAAAAAACAAATAATACAGCAAATAGAAGCTACTTTTCCTGAAGATCAAAAAGATGCGGCAATAAGTCAAATTTCTTCTATGAATTCTGAGCAATTAGAAGAATTTTTAGAAAAAAATAATTTAATGCAGAAAAATCAAAATCCTGCAGAGAATCAATGTATTTTTTGCTCAATTATTTCTGAAAAAATTCCTTCTTATAAAATAGATGAAAATAAAGATGCTATTGCTATTTTAGAAATAAATCCTATTTCAAGGGCGCATGTTTTAATTATTCCAAAAAAACATTCTTTACTTAAAGAAATTCCAAAAGATATTTCTTCTTTATCTGAAAAAATATCAAAAAAAATAAAATCAAAATTCAAGCCAAAAGATATTTTGACTGCAAGAACAACTTTATTTGAACATGAAATAATAAACTTAATTCCTGTTTATAATGACGAAACTCCTGAATCACCAAGATATCAAGCAAAAAAAGAAGAGCTTGAAGATGTGCAAAAAAATTTAATTGAAGTGAAAAAAACAGTAATAAAAAAACAGAAAGTGAAAAAAATTAGTGAAAAAAAACTTTGGATTCCTAGAAGAGTTCCTTAAAATCTAAAATTCTCAAACAAAATCTCAATTAATTCAAAATTTTGGAAATAAATATAAATCAAAATTAAAAAACTAATTAAAAAAACAGGAACAAAAGGAATTCCTTGCCTTATTTTTATTTCCTTGAATTTTTTTTGAATTTTCTTAATTTGCTCTTTTTCTAAACCATGCCAATTTGCTTTAATGAGTTTTTTTTGGATTTTCAAATCATGATAAAGCCAATCTCCTTCTTCCAAATCAGAAGTTTTTATTTTTTTAACTAAACATGCTTCATCAACTGCTTTAGCATAAATATAAAGATAAGGAAAAATAAAAGCTAATATTCCAAAATAAAAAAACAAAATTTCATAAAATCCTAAAATGATTAATATTATTGCAAAAAATATTGAAGGATAAATTATTTTTTTATTTTTATTTAATTGTTTAGAAAATTCTTTTTTAAAAATTTTAAAGTTTTTAGATGAAAGAAAAATACTCCAAGCAAGACCATAAAAAGCTCCAGCAAATAAAAACAAAATAAAAAACAAAATAAAAATTTTAATATTTATTGATAAATTTTCAGAAAAAGGAAGTATTGTTCCTAAAGCAATCATAAGTTTTGCATCTCCTCCTGCAAACATTCTTCCATAATAAAGAAGATTTCCTAATACAAAGAAAATTCCTAAGCCAATTAGCCCTTGGTAAAAAAATGCAAAATTTTCATTGAATAAAGAATAAAAAAATCTAAATCCCAATACAAAAATTATCAAAGAAAAACTAATCCAGTTTGAAATCGTTCTTGTTCTTAAGTCCTGAACACTTGCAAAAACAAGCCAAATTAATGCAAAGATTGACAAAACAATTA
>CAYMCN010000007.1:0-11716 GCA_964389155.1 Candidatus Woesearchaeota archaeon | reverse complement strand
TTTCTGCTTTTTTATTTACAGCATAATCATATTGTGCTTGAAGATGGTCTTTTTGTGACTGCCTGTTTTGAGACATTAAAATTATTGGAGCTTGTACTGCTGCAAGAGTTGATAAAATGAAATTAAGAAGAATAAATGGATAAGCATCCCATGTTCTTCCAAATAATAACCAAGATGTATTAATTAATATCCAAACAAATAAAAGTATTGCAAGTGAAAGAATAAATGCCCAACTACCGGCCCATCTTGTAAGCAAATCAGCAGCTTTCTGTCCAAAAGTTCTAGGTGTTCTAGAAATAGGATGTCTTAATTCAATAAAATTTGATTTTTTATCTAAATCTTTATCACTTCTTTTCATAATTTTAATTACATAAGAAGAATTATAAATCTTTTTGATGTTTTCAAAGTCTATTTATAACTTTATAGGGGTTACAAAGGAAAGGTTTTTAAGGTAAAATATAGTTTATTAATTATGGAAGATATTATTAAAAGAGAACCGAGAGAAGTTATTAATGAACATGTTTCTAAAGAAGAATCTGCAAATGTAACAATTGGACTAAGACCTTCAGGGGTGATTCATTTAGGAAATATGGCTACAATGGGGTTAGCAGGTTATATTGCTTCAGAAATAGGGCCACATTTATCTCAATTAAATTTGGCTGTTTGTGATTTAGATATGCCTGATAAAAAAGACTGGTCTGTTTCTAAAAATAGATATATGAAGTATTTTGGCAGTCTCCCAGATAAACATGGTTGTCATGATTCTCTTTTAAATCATGCTAGAGAAGGTATTGATACTTTTGCAAAAGGGCTTGAAGGGGAACTAGGTATTAGAACAAATGTTGAATTATTATCAGATATTCAAAAACAAGAAGGATTTAGAAAAGGTTTAAAGAGAGTTTTGGACGCTCACCTAACAAGATATTTAAATCCAAGAATTTCTAGCGACAAATCATTAGTTTTCCCCCTTTGCCCAGAATGCCATACTTCTAATCCTTCACCAAGTGAATATTCTGAAGGAATATTAAAAACAAGTTGTGTTAATCCAGATTGTAATCAAGAACAATATCATGTAGATGTTTTAGATACAGACTTTGATTTAGCAGTCCATTATTTTATTGATCCTTTAAGGGACAGGTTAGTTGAACCTTTTTCTTCAATTCATGTTTTTGGTGGCGATTACTTTTCTAAATCTGGTGGAAGAGAAAAATTAGATAAAATAGTAAAAGTTATGGAAAAGGCAGGAGAAGGAGATATTCCTGAAATAATTGTCGGTCCCACATTTTATGGAGCTGATGGTTCTCAAATGAGTAAAGGTAAAGAAAATGGATTAACAATAGATAAGTTATTTGAACATTTTGGAAGTGAAGAGGTTGTTCCAAGAGTTTTAGATGTTGTTAGATGGGCTGATTCTCAAGGAATAAGGGTTTTAGATTTTTCAATTGCAAAAGATATATTATTTGGAAGAAAAAGATAACAACAATTTAATAAACTTATTTTTCTTTTTTCTTGTATGGTAAAAATTGGTCTAGAAATTCATGGCTATCTAAACACGCATGAAAAATTATTTTGTAATTGCAAAGCAATTCATGGAGTAAAATTTTCAAAGCCAAATACAAACCTTTGCCCTATTTGTACAGGACAACCTGGATCAAAACCAATGCTTCCAAATAAAGAGGCTATAAATAAGGCAATTCAAATTTGTTTAATTCTTAGCTGCACAATAAATCAAAAATTTGTTTGGCAAAGAAAACATTATGACTGGCCAGATTTACCAAAAGGTTTTCAATCTACAATTTCTGGAACTTATGCAATTCCCATAGGTGTAAAGGGAAAATTTTTAGGAACAAGAATTACAGAAGCACATTTAGAAGAAGATCCAGCATCATGGAATCCTCAAACAGGTGAAATTGATTACAACAAATCAGGATATCCTTTAATTGAAATTGTCACAGAACCTGATTTTATTTCAGGTGAAGAAGTAATTGAATGGTTAAAACAATTAATTGAAACTTTAAAATACATGAAAATTATTGACAAAACTCTTGGAATAAAAGTAGATGTAAATGTTTCAATAAAAAATGGTGAAAGAATTGAAATGAAAAATATAAACTCCTTAAAAAATATCAGAACAGCAATTGACTACGAGATTAAAAGACAAAAAAAAGAACTTCCAACTACTCAAGAAACAAGAATGTTTGATGAGAATAAAGGAATTACAATAAAAATGAGATCGAAAGAATCTACAAAAGATTATAGGTTCATTTCAGAACCTGATTTGCCAGTAATAAAATTAGAAAAATTAAGGATTGAAAAAATAAAAAAGTCCCTTCCAGAAACACCTGGTGAAAAAATAAAAAAACTTATTAAAAAATATAAAATAAAAGAAAAATATGCAGAAATTTTAACAAAAAAACTTGAAATTGTGGAATTTTTTGAAAAGATTATTGAAAAAACAAATTCAAGGTTAGCTGTTAGATGGGTTACAGAAGAACTTCTAAGAATTTTAAATTATTCTAAAAAAGAAATTGATGAAGTTGATATTCAGCCAATCCATTTTATTGAATTGTTAAAACTAATTGAAAATAAGGAAATTACAGAATTAAAAGCAAAAGAAATTCTTAACCAATTTATTCCAGAATCATTTTCTCCAAAACAAGAAATAAAAAAACACTCAAAAATTTCAGATATTTTAGAAATTGAAAAAATTGCCAAAAAAGTCATAAAAGAAAATTCTCAAGCAGTTAAAGACTACAAATTAGGTAAAAAAGAATCATTAAACTTTCTTCTTGGGCAAGTTATGAGACATTCAAAAAAACGTGCAGATTTCAAAACAGCAAAAGAAATCCTAGAAAAATTATTAAAATAATTCAACAACAATTCCAAAAACAAAAATTAAGCTTAAAATTCCAATAACAAACCAATTTATTGGAACAGAGAATTCAGATTTCCTATTTCCTTTTTTCTTTGAATTAATATTCATTAATAAAATTAAAATTCCTGTCAAACCTCCGGAAATAACCCCTCCAACACTTAAAATTCTTGTAAAATTTGTAAAATCAAAAAAAGTAACAGATAAATATAAGATAAAGGGAATAAGAGAAACAAAAATAAAACTTAATTTTTTCTTCTTCAAATCATAAATAAAAATATCTTTAAGAGAAAAACTTAAAACAAAATAACTTGTAAGCATTGTAAAAATTCCAAGGATGGTGATAAAACTTCCAAAAGAAATTGTTGCAACCTGTTCGATATTTTGTCCTAAAACACCAACAAAAATTAAGGTGAAAATAAAATATAAGAAAACAGGAATTAAAGTTCCCAAAATAATTGCCTTTTTTAATAATTTTTCATCGCCTTTAATTTCTCTCCTTAATTCAGGAATTGAAGTAAAACCAAGCAATGCAAAAAGAATAACTCCAAAAGGAAAAAATAAATTAGAAAAATCATAATGATTTAAGTTACTAAAATTAACTTCCGGAATAAACCATAAAAATATTGTGAAAATAATTCCAATAATTACCATAACCCCATAAAACTCAATTTTTTTTAATTCCTTTAAACCTTCACGCAAAAGCAAGGTCATTAAAATCCAAAAAGCAAATGCAAAATAAAGAGAATAATCCAAAGTTCCAAAAAATAATTTAGACAAACTTTGTCCTTCACCTACTAAATAGGCTAAAAGAGCTGAATAAATACCAAAAATTACTGCAAAAAATATTATTACTTTTCCAGATTTTCCAAGATATTTCTCTGCATAACCTGGAAGATGATGGATTTTTTTTGTTCTTAATGAAACTTCGCCTAAACATAAATTAACAAAAAGCATTACAAATCCTAAAAGAATTAACCAAAAAGCACCTATAAAAAAACCTGACTTTGAAAAAACATAAGGAAGTCCTAAGATTCCTGCCCCAATAATTGTTCCAGTAAGTGTAAAAGCTGCTGCAAAAAATTTCTTGTTAAGCATAAGAAAAATAAATTTTTTAATTATAAAAAAGTATGGGCACAGGAGGGATCGAACCTCCACCAACCGGGCCGAAACCGGAAATTCTATCCATTAAACTATGTGCCCATATCTCTTAAATAAATTATATTTTTAAACTAATAAAGGTTTTTATATCTTATATTCTTATTTAAAAAATGGCATTAAAAAAACATCATAAATGGATTATAGGTAGTTTCAGTTCATTAATAATTATTTTTATGATAACAACAAGTGTTTTAATGTATGTAATATTTGTCAAACAAGAATATAATAATAATCAATTAAATAAAAAAATAACTGATTTAGAGGCAGACACTCAAAGTAAAATAAGTGATGTTACTGAAAGTTTAATGCAAACAAATACAAATCTAATACAAACAAATGAAATTTTGGATATGGAACTCGGTTCATTAAATGAAGAATTAGATTTATTGAAAGCTTCTGCTGGCGAGGATTTTTCAGGAATAATTGAAACTGCAATAGAATCTGTTGTAACAATAAAAACAAGTGCAGGATTTCAAGGAACAGGTTTTATAATTTCAAGTGATGGCTATTTAGTAACAAATTCACATGTATTAGCAGATGGAGAGGGTTTGTTAGCAAGCTCAATACAAGCAATAACTTATGAACAAAAAACAAAAGATGCAGATTTCATAGGTTATAATGGTGAATTAGATGTTGCATTATTAAAAATTTCAGGAAGTTATGATTCATTAGAATTTGGAGATTCAGATGAGGTTCAAATAGGAGAAAAAGTAATTGCAATTGGAAATCCATTAGGATTACAATTTTCTGTTTCAGAAGGAATTGTATCTGCAATTCACAGACCAGGGCTAAACGAAATAGATGCTTATATACAAACAGATACAGCACTCAATCCAGGAAATTCAGGAGGTCCTTTAATTAATAAACAAGGAGAAGTTATAGGAATTAATAATTTTAAGATTGGCTCTGGAGAAAACTTAGGATTTGCATTAGAATCAAATTATATAACCAACTCTGTAAATAAAATTTATTTTGAAGTCTTTAATGAAAATTTAATTTAAGATGGCAAAAAAATCACAAGAAGGATTAATAGTAAAGAAAGAAAATTTTAGTGAATGGTATTCTCAAGTTTTGGAAAAAGCAGAAGTAACAGATATAAGAAACAATATCAAAGGTTTTATTGTTATAAGACCTTGGGGAGCAATGATTCTTGAAAACATGTATAGATTATATGAAAAAGAAATGCAGAAAAAAGGACACAAACCTAGTTTTTTCCCAACAGTTATTCCTGAAAAAAATTTCAAAAAAGAAGCAAGTCATGTTAAAGGATTTGCTCCTGAAGTTTTTTGGCTAGAAAAAGTCAAAGGAGAAGATAGGTTATCATTAAGACCTACAAGCGAAACTTCAATGTATGAAATGTATTCTTTATGGATTAGAAGTCATAGGGATTTGCCTTTGAAAATTTATCAACGAGGAAGTGTTTTTAGATATGAAACAAAAGCAACACGACCTTTGATAAGAGGAAGAGAATTTTATTGGATAGAAGGGCATGATTGTTTTGAAACAAAAGAACAAGCAGAAAATCAAGTTCAAGAAGATATTCAAATAACAGAAGAAGTAATGCACCAACAATTTGGAATTCCTTTTTTAGCAATGAAAAGACCTGAATGGGATAAATTTGCAGGGGCAGTTTACACAGTTGGTTCTGATGTTTTAATGCCTAATGGGAAAATCATTCAACAACCTTCAACACATTTACTTGGACAAAATTTTTCAAAAGCATTCAATGTAAAATTTAAAGATAAAGATGGCAAAGAACAACATGTCTGGCAAACATGTTATGGTCCAGCACCTTCAAGAATTCTTGCATCTGTAATTTCAAATCATGGTGATGATAAAGGACTTGTAATTCCTTTTTGTATTTCACCAATACAAGTTATCATAGTTCCTGTTTTTGATAAGAAAAATAAAATTAAAGTTCTAAAAGAATCAGAAAAGATACAGGAAAAACTTGAATCTCTAGAAATAAAAACAGAAATTGATACAAGTGATAAACGTCCTGGAGAAAAGTATCATGAATGGGAGCTTAAAGGTGTGCCTTTCAGAATTGAAATTGGAGAAAAAGAAATTAAAAACAAAAAATTAACTTTTTTTACAAGAGATATTGGAGAAAAACAAACTATTGGCATAAATGATTTTTCAAAAATAAAAAAACTTGGAGAAGAGTTTGATAAAAGACTGAAAGAAAAAGCAGAGAAGTTTATGAAGGGAAAAATAATAAATTGCAAAACAAAACAAGAAATTAAAAAAGCTATGGAAAATAAAAAAATAGCAAGAGTAAATTTCTGTTCAATAGACAAAGAAGGAGAAAAATGTGCTGGATATATTGAAAAAGAACTTCATGCAGAAGTTAGAGGGATTCTTGCCAATAAAAAAGAAAAGTCTTCTGGAAAATGTATAATCTGTAATAAACAATCAAGAGAAGTTGTTTACATTGGAAAAAGTTATTGAAGACTAATATTTATGCCCTGGGTTTTTTTGCAATTTGTAGAGGAAGTCGTTCCCAAGATTCTCCTGTTGCAACTACACAGCTTACACCATCAGGTCTAGTAACAATTATAGTCCAGCTTCCTTGTTGAGATGTAGCAATTTCAAGCATTGTTCCATTATTAGCTAAACCCATACCTGTAATAACCTCCCCATATCTTGAATTTAATTTTTCTAAAAAAGTATTCCTATCACCACACACACTTTGTGCTGATTGCGCTCTTGCAGAATTAGAATATGAAGCAATTGTCCCTGTTAAAGCCAATCCCACTGCAACATATTTTCCTAAATCTTTTATAAAATTTCTATTATTTCTTGAATGTCTTGTTACATCATTTCCACCAACTACATATTTACTTAAATTTCTTGCCATCTTATATTAATTAATTTCCATTTATATTGGTTATTGTGGTTAATTTTTATCAATAACATCATTTAATTCATCTTCCAATCTCAAAGTGGTTTCTATTAAAACACTTAATTCTTTTTTTACTGCTTCGTGTTCTATTTCTTTTTTCATTTTAAAACTTAATTAAAACAAAAATCTCTTATGCCTGAATAAATTATAGAAGGATATCTTAATTCAATTCAGATCAAAAAGAGCTCTGAATCAATTAAGAGTATTTAATTATAGCAATGACTAATCTAAAGTTAAAATTCGGACTTGTATTTTTTAGCCACATACTTTTCATATTTTTATCAAGAAAAAACTATTTATAAATTTTATTGTCTTCAACAAATTCTTCTAATCTTTTTTTGAATTCTTCTAAATCTTCAAATTTTATTTTTACCCCAACAGCATTTTCATGTCCGCCGCCACTTGCATCTTCAAATCCTTCAATTATTTTCAAAACAATTTCTCTAATTTTTTCTCCCCTTACAGAAATACTTGCTTTAATTCCAGAAACATAAACTACTACAACAACTTTCTCAGGAAATAGATAAGTTAATTCATTTGATAAATCACTACTAATACTTAAATCTCCACCATATTTAAAAAATAAAATTTTATCTGAACTTTCAATTTTTTTTGCTTTTTCCAATAATCTTTGATATTTTGAATTAACCTCATTATATCTTTGATGCATTGTATAATTTTGATTAGTTTCTTCCAAAACTTCATAAGGTGTTTTTACTTTCATTAAAAATTTTGTCATATTGACAACATTAGTTGTTCTGTCCATCAAAGCAAAATTAAACAAATTTGTTATTTTTCCTATTTGAGATTTATATCTCATTTCAAAGGCATTTTCTGAATCAATGGACAAATCAGGATAATTTTTTTTAAATTCAGAATAAAAATCAGGAAAAAATTTGTCTGAAATACATCCTGCAACAGCGATCCACATATCTTCTTTTTTTCCAGATGCTTGGTAGCAAAGATAACTCGTAGGTTTATTTTCTAAAGGTGTTGAATTAAAAATAGGGTTATAATAATTAACAAATTCAGGGATCTTTACCTTATCAATATCATGATGATCTATCCAAACAATGGGAATATTTGATTGATGTGCTTTTTCAAAAAATTCTTCAGATACAAGAGCTTTATCCAAAATAAAAATATAATCTGCATTTAACTCACTAACTTTTCTGAAATAATCTACAGTTAATTCTGGAAAAGATTTTATTGCAACTCCTTTTCCCCTTCCTATAAATCTCTGCAATAAAAGAAATGAACATAATCCATCAGCATCATTATCAAAAAAAAACAACGGATTTTGAGCTTTATTCAAATGTTCTTTAATTTGGCTAATCTGATAATTATTTAACATAAATTAAAATGAATTAAAAGGTATTTAAGTTTAATATCTTAAATTAATATATCTTTAAATTTAACTAATCCACTACCTAAATCTTTTTAAATGAAAAATATTGAATGATAGTACAATGAATAAATGGATTGAGCTTTTATCAGGATTAGTTATTGTAATAAGTGTGATTTTAATTGCATGGATGTCATCAACATACTCATGGATGTTTTTAGGGAAAAATTTTAATTTCCTAAATTCTGCATGGATATTTCTTAAAGGAGGAATATTCTGGTTAATATTTATGGTTGGACTTATTCTAATTTTTTTAGGAATTAATGATCTAAAAAGATAAAATTTTTATAATTATTTAAGAAACTAATTTTTAAAACTTTAATTACACTCTCAATTTTTTATGATAATCTCTTCTTATCTCATAAAATTCAAAAAAATAAAAAAAATAAAAAATAAGTTTATTCAGGAACTAACGCAACAACAGCTGCAATTGCTCCACCAACTAATGGTAAGTAGTAATTAGCGCCCCAAAATTGTCCAATTGCTGCAACAACACCTCCAGCAACAATCACCCATTTTTTCATATCGTTCATTTTTTTACCTCCTTTTTTGATTTAATTTGATAGAAATAATAAGAAAAATAAGTATATAAAATTAACTCTAAGAAACCAAATAAATTAAACCGCCTTCAATAATTGCTGCAATAATTAAAAGTGGTAAAACAATAAATAAAAATACTCTTAAAGAATTTAAAGAATATTTTTTTAGTGATTCAAATTTTTCTCTCTGAAAAATAAAAGTTCCAATTTTTAAACCAAGTCCAAGAGAAATAAAAATTGCAGGCAATTCAAAAATTCCATGAGGAAATAAACGCCATAAAGCTAAAATTCCTTCACTATCCACAACTAAGGAAGCGACAAAACCAAGCACATAACCATTAGTAACAACTGCTATAAGGGGAAAAATTCCTAAAAAAATTCCAAAAACTATTCCAAAAAAAGAACTTTGAACATTATTAAAAAAAATAAATTTTGTTAGTTCAAACTGGCTCATGTCTTTAGTTTTTAGCAAAAGTTCCTCAATAAATTTTAATATTTGTTCTGCTATTATTGTTGGAGTAGTAATAAAAAAACCAATTAATGAAAAAATAAAAAAAATCCCTATAACAGAATAAATAAAATTCTTTGATTCTCTAATAAAGTTCCAACTTTTTTTATATTCTTCAATAAAATTAAAATTTTTTTTATTTTTCATTTTATTTAAAATGTCTCTTTATCATTTTTGTTTTTCTTGGAAATTTATTTTTTAAATAAAATCCATAAGAAATTCCTAGAACTAATCCTCCAATATGTGCACTATTTCCTATTGGTAAATCAATAAAAAATTCAAGTACAACTAATGGAACAATCGCAATTATTGGTAAAAGCCACATTGATAATTCAAGAGGAACTGCAAATTTTCTCATATTAGAATTAAAAGAAAATATTGAAAATATCATCAAAACAATTAGTAAATTCACAAGGAAATTAAAAAAAGAAATTAAATTTGATGGAACAGATGGTCCAATAATAAATTGAGCAAGAATTAAAATTAAAGGTCCTATAATCAAATAGATTTTTGAATAAGGAACTAAAATTGCTAAAACTCCTAAAATTCCAAAGATAGCTCCGCTTGCTCCAATTCCTGGAATATTATTTGAAAAGATTGCTCCTGAAAGAACAAAAAATATTCCCCCAATTAGTCCTGAAATTAAATAAATTGAAATAAATCTTTTTTTTCCAATAAGTTTTTCAAGAAAATTCCCAATAAAAAAAAGTGAAAACATATTGGCAAAAATATGAAAAAATCCAGCATGTAAAAACATACTTGTTAAAAAAGTCCATAAGTTTTTTCCTGTAAGAATCAAAGAAGGAGTCAGTGCAAAATTATTCTGAAAAAATTCACTTCCATATGTTTTTATAACAAAATAAGAAAGAATAAACAAAGCAATATTAATTATAATTAATTGATTTGTCGCACTAAGATTACTAAGAATATCTCTTTTTCTTGGAAAAATTCTATACTCCATATTAAAAAATCATTTTTTCAATTTTTTCTTTGATTTTTTTATTGAAGTTTTTTTAACAGATTTTTTCTTGACAGTTTTCTTTTTTACCACTTTTTTCTTTAAAACTTTATTTTTCTTTACTATTTTCTTTTTTATTGGTTTCTTAACGACAAATTTTTTTGCCATCTTTTTCTTTTCCATTTTTTTCTCTTTTTTTATTTTTTCTTCTTTTTTTCTAATCTTAATTTTCTTTTTTTCAATTTTTTCTTTTTCTATTTCTATCTCTTCATTAATTAAAGAAAAATTCTTTTCATTTTTTAATAAATCTTTTTTTAGTTCTCTCAAAAGTCTTGTATTATCTTTTATCTCAAAAATATTTCCACATTCATTGCATGTAAAATCTTGAAGGAGTGAATTTTCTTCGTTAAATTCGACATTACATCTTTTACAAATGTAAAAAACTTTTATCTCTCTATTTTTTATTTGATGCTCTGTTTGAATAATTCTTTTCTTAAGAATATCTCTTAATAATTCAAGAGATTTTAAAATTTCAATCTTCCAAAAATAAGTATACCATCCTTTTCTTTTATCCTTTTTCCTTATATGGGACGCCATTCCATGGTCTGAAAGCTTATAGAGCATATTTCTTACTTGATTTACTGTAATATCTAACTTTTTAGCGACAATAAATTCATTAATGTATTTGGGAGTAATCAACAAATCAATCATTTCTTCTGCTTGTTTTCCAGCAACATCTACAACTATTTCTTCAAGAAATTTTTTTAGCATTTGTGTATTAAAAACGTTTTAAATAAATACCTTTCGGTTCAAATTTTAATTAATTTTAGATTAAAAAATAAAAGTTTTTAAACTTATATTCTATTTTATATATATCAAAATATATATTTTAAAATAATAAAATGGGATGGTTTGGAAAAAAAGATAAAAAAGAGAATCTAGAATTGCCTAAATTACCTGAATTACCAAAACTTCCTGAACTTCCTAAAATAAATGAAATTGAACGCCCAGAAATTCATAAATTTCCATCTTATCCTAATGATGACTTTGGAAAGAAATTTTCGCAAAACGCTATAAAAGATGCGGTCATTGGAAGAGAAGGGGATGAAAATAATTTCGAAGACGAATCTTTTCATGAAGGTATTATACCTAAACCTAAAAAAATATTAACAAAAGAAATTTCTTTTCCTAAAAAAGAAAGAATTTTACCTTCTGTTAGAACAAAAGAATCTAAAAATTTCTCTGAAAAATCAAGAGTAAAAGAAACCGAGCCAATTTTTATTAGACTTGATAGATTTGAAGAAAGTTTAGAAATTTTTGAAAATGCAAAAAAGAAAATTTCTGAAATAGAAAAAGCACTTGCAGATA
>CAYMCN010000006.1:0-12403 GCA_964389155.1 Candidatus Woesearchaeota archaeon | reverse complement strand
ATTTAGAGTATCTTATAATTTTTCTTCCCTTGTACTACATGGCCATAAACTTTTTCAATCAGAAACATTTTTATACTTTCTTAGTGTTTTTTCATTATGGATTTTGGAACTGGTATTTTTTCTGGGACAGCGATTTTAATTGTTTCTGCAATTATAATACTTATATGGCTTATAATTGAAGTAAAAAGATTTAAACATAAAATTTTCGCAATATTTTTAATGATTTTAATAGTCTTTTTATATATTGGAGGAATTGTCGTTTTCCAAGGTAAAGATATTGATTTTACTTCATCTTCAGGAATTATGGATGCCACGAAAATTTATTTTTCATGGCTGAGTACTATTTTTGGAAATTTTAAAACAATGACAGCAGGAGCAATTCAATTAGACTGGACAGATACTAATGAAACTTCGATAACATAAGCAATATTTAAAAAGTATATTTCATTTAAAATTTAAATGGCAAAAAAGAAGGTGAAGAAAAGCAAAGCGAAAAGTTCTTCAAGAAAAACAAAAAGAACTATTAGTAAAACAAAAAAAATTGTTGCTTCTAAAAGAAAAGTTAGTTTAGCTTTGAAAAATTTAATTTTATTTACAATCTTATCTGTTTTATCTTTTGGATTAACATATGTTTTTTCAGACGAAATTCTTGTTAGTTTTTTCTGGATGACTTCATTAATTAGCGGATTTGTTGCTGTTGCATTTTTAATATCTTATCTTGTTCTTTTTTTTATGAAATTATTAAAGAAATAATTAGTTGAAAAGATTTAAATAAAGATTATTTTAGATTTTTTAATGGTAAGAGAAACAAAGAAGGGGTTAAAACTTCCTTCAGGGATTATCCCTTATTGGCCAGATGAAGAAGAAGGATATGAAGAAATAGTTGGATATTTTGGAAGAAGGGAAAAAAATTATATTGATGCCTCTAACAATGAAGCAATTATGAATTTAAGAAGAGAAGGTCTCTTGAATGAAGTATGTTCTCCAGATATTTTTTAATTCTTAAAATTTTTAAACTATTTTTCTTTTTGAATTTAATGCCTCAGTGGCTCAGTTGGTAGAGCACTACATTGGTAATGTAGAGGTCCTGAGTTCGAATCTCAGCTGAGGCTTATTGTTATTCTAAAGTAGTGAAGAAATAAAAAGATTTATATAGTATTAAACCCTAAAAATATTAATAACAAAATGAAAACCCAAAAAGATCTAAATGCATTAAAGAAGGATGAATTAATTAAAATAATTAAAAATTATGAAGAAAGATTATCAGTGATTGATGAATGTGATGAAGTTTTGAGAATGGATTCAATGAACTCAATCTAAAGAAATAACTTAAAACTTTTACAAAACTTATTTATAACTATCTTCTATGTATTAACATGAAAAAGTGGTTGAAATTAATATTTTTTATTTACTTGTTTATATTGTCAATAGAATTAATTAAAAAATCTTCATTACTTCTTGCGCCAGATATTCAAAATCTTTTAATACAAAATATAACCCCATTAAAAGCAATTTCTGTTGGTTGGTTTACAACTTCAATAGTACAATCTTCTGGAGCAATAAGCTCAATAACTGCTGCTTTTGCAGGAAGTAATATAATTGATTTATCAACAGCTGTTTATGTTTTAATTGGTGCATCATTGGGAACAACAATAACTGCAATGATAATTTCATTAATTACAGTTACACAAAAAAGAAAAGATTTTCGCCATGGATTTGAGATAGCTCTTTGTTACTCGATTTATAGCGCGTTATTATTAATCATAGTTTTCTTTTTAGAATTCTTCTTTTCACTTTTTTCAAAAACTTCTTTATTTCTTGCAACAGCATTTGAAAATAATTTTTTCCTATTTAATGTTCCAGACACAATAGGTATAATTACAAATCCCATAATAAACATAATACCTATAGAAAGCCAAAAAGTTTTAGCATTTATTTTTGGTTTTGCACTTTTAATTTTAGCACTGAAATATCTCGGAAGTTCTGTAATAAATGTTTTAGGTGGTGAGGAGAAAGCAAGGAAATTTATTAACAAACATTTTGAATCAAAATATAAAACTTATTTTATAGGGGCTTTTTTGACAGCAATTGTGTTTTCTTCAAGTATAACAATAGGATTGTTAGTTCCTCTGGCAGCTTCAAGATTGATTAGTTTGAAGAAAGCAATTCCATTTATTTTAGGCGCTGATATTGGAACATTTACAGACACTTTTTTAGCAGCATTAATAATTGGAAAAACAACTGCAATAGCAACTGCATTTGCCTATTCTCTTTTAGGAGTTTTAGGAGCACTTATCTTTTTACCAAATATCAATTTCCTTCACAAATTAACAAAATATACTTCAAAAAAATTAATTAAGATCTCAAGAAAAAAAGCACTTTATATTTTAATGTCATTTATTTTGATTCCTTTAGCAATAATTTTAATTTTTTGATTTTCAGCCGAGGTTTATCTTACTCAAATTTTTATAAACCACAAATTTATTATTGAAATATAGGAAATATGAAAATTAAAGTAGTAAATGTTGGATTGTCTAAGAAATTTGGAGAAGAAATGCAAGAAAAACTTGGAGAAAATGTTAGCGTTGACACTGTAACTGATTTAGACCCTGTGCATTATGATTTTTTAAAAGAAGATTTGAATATTTTTAATGTTCCACATACTGAAACAAGAAAATACATTCATGAAACACCATTAAATGTTTATGTTAATTCTTATTCTGCAAATACAGAAGATGATCCAGAATCATTATTTAGATTAGTTAGAGATCAAGTATTAGAATATCAAGAAAGTGCCGAAATTCAAAAACCAAGAGGTAAAATTATTCCTTTAGGGGATATTCCAGATATTAATTTTTATCGTGCATAAATTTATAAAACATTTCTCCTAATTTTAAAAATGACAAAAAATGAATCTGACCTTGAAAATTTAAAAAAAGATTACAAAAAAATCCAGAAAAAGTATAATCTTCCTGAATTTGGGAAACTTAACAAAGACTTTAATATAGAAAAAACTGCTGAAACAGAAACTGATTATTTAATAAGAGAAGTAAGAAGATTAATGGCTGACAAGTTTGCAAATTATTTGAGGTTTGTTGAAACTCTTTTAAATCCTGTGAATGCGCCAATGTCTATTTTTTCTATTGTTAAGACATTAAAAACAGAAGAAAAAAACAAACTTACAGAAATTTATAAAAAATTATTAAGAAATGAAGTTGATCATCTTGAATTAGAAGTTAGTTTTTCTGAAGAAAAAGAAGCCAAATATATAAAAGAATCATATGAAACGTGGCTTGGAATCCAAAAAGATTTTGTTGATATTATTAAAACAATAAAAGGGAATTGGGATAATAAGGTAGAAAAAAACAACAAAGGTTATTTTGGTTGATGTAATAGAATTTACATCCATAAAGTTTAAAAGAGAATTTATTCTAGATTTTTTATGACAGAAAAAGAGGTTGGAAAAGTTTAGCAAGATTCCTTGAACTTTTAGCAACAGAAGTATCTTCACTTGCTGAAGTAAGAATTATTGAAGGATCTGATAATAATGAAGCTTATATAGTGGTTAGCGATGAGCAATATTCTCGTAAACTTGCTGAGGAAAGACGAGAAAAATCAATAATTGATGATGGGGAGCAATATGGGGCTATGAATCTCAGGTTAGAGAGGATTTAGGACTTAAAATTACTGGATTAGGCAGTGATCAGTTAGGTAAACCTTTTTATCCCCACATATAGTGAAGGTGATCTTGAGAATCTTAGAGCTAATACGGATAATGAAGGAGCAAGAGAATTATTAGATTTAATTACTACATCTGGAAGATCAATACCCTGTTTCTTAAAACAAGATTAAATCAACTTTTCAAATATTTCTTCCAAACTAATTTCAAAAAGAGCAACAGGCATTTTTATTCTCCAATTTTTCAAAATTTTTGGATGAATTTCTCCAATAAAACCAATTTTTTTACCTTCAAAAATTATTTCTGCATTTCTTCCATCTATAAAATAATTAGGAAATTCATTTGTTTCTTTAAAACTTATTTTCATATTAATCATTTTAGATAAATATTCAATTATTTGTTTTACTTCTGTGAAATTTCCAGGTGAAATTGCAACAGATAAATTTTCTTTTTCTGAAACATTTTCATTTAATTCAAACACCTTTCCAATTTCAAATATTTTTTGAGAGTATTCTGCATCTATATTTTCTGAAAGAATTTTCATTAAAAAATGTGTTAGATCTTTTCTTAAAATATTATAGTCTGTTTTTGATTCTTCAACTTCTATAAAATCTTTTTCCAGTAAATTCATTTTTTTAAACTGATTTTTTTTATTTGTTAAATGATAATTTGATATTTCAATCATATCTAACCCTGCTAAAATTTCTGATATCTTTCTTTTTACTATTTCTTTTTGATCTTCTTGACCTATTGTAGATATCTCTGGAATTTCAGGAATAAAATTATCATAACCATAAGCAATTGCAACATCTTCTATTAAATCAACTTCATGTAGAATATCTGCTCTCCATCCAGGAATTTCAACAATTCCTTTATTGTAATTATATCCCATTTTTTCTATTAATTGTTTTAATTGTTTTTCATTAAGATCTAAACCTAATAATTTATTTGTATTTTCCAAAGAAATTTTCATTTTCTCTGAATCAAAATTTGGAGTAACACCTTTTCCTTTAATTTCCATTTGGTAAATTTTTCCACCAATATCAGCCATACTTGCAACAAGAATACTAAGACATTTCTTTAGTATTTTTAAGTCAAATCCAGAACACTCTACAAATAATTCATGTGTTTTTTCTGTTATTTTACCTGTTAATTGAGAATTGATTATTGGAGGCATACTTAAAATGTTTTTAGCATCATCGATAAAAATAGGGAATTTTTCTTTTCCTGCTAAAAGATGAGCATATTCTTTTCCTGCTGGATGTCTTTGGAGAATTTCTAAACCCGACATTTCTTTTTCTGTTTCTAATGGCATGAATTTTATTTTATCAGGTTCTAATGCCTTGTAAGTTATAGGAAGTTTTATTTTTTCCAAAGGATAAATTCCTATTGCTACTTTTTTCCTTTTTCTTCCAATTGTAATATGAAGTTTTTCTTGAATTTCAATTATTTCTTTTATTTTTTCATCATCAAATTTTAATCCTTTAACAATTGCACAAACAGTATATGGTCTAATGTCTTTTACAGAAGAATCAACAATAACTTTGTAATTTTTTTCTGGCTTGTTTATTTTATATTTTTTTAAACCTGTTTTTTTTCCTAAAAATGAAAGAAATGATCTCTTAAAACCTTGATAAGAAAGCAAGTCTGGACGATTTGGGAAAACTTCTATTTCTATTTCATTATTATCAAAACTTTCTAAAGGAGTTCCAAACATTGCAATTTTATCTTGCATTTTTTCATCTAGTTTTCCAATTTCTTTTTCAAATGTTTTTCTGTTAAATTTTATGTTAGCCATTTCATTTTTTTCTTGCTTTTATTATTAAAAATGAAGGTCTTCTATTAGACCTATCATAAATTTTTTTATTATATTTTTCTGCTTTTTTTGGAGCTCTTGGTTCTGCAAGATTTTCAACAACAAAACCATTTTTATTTAAAGCATTAAAAATCATTTCAAAAGTGTGATGATATGAAATCATGTTCATTTTACATTTCAGTTTCCATTTGTACATATTATTGTGAAAATATGCTTTTAAAAGAACTTTTGTATCTGATTTCTTTCCATTAATTTTTAATCTTTCACTAACTTCTTGAATTGGATGATGCATTGAAAATACAAAAACACCTTTTTTCTTTAATATTCTTGAGACTTCTCCAAATAATTTATTTAAATCTTTAATATATTGTGCCATTAAACTACTTGTTACAATATCAAATTCTTTATTCTTGAAAGAAGTATTCTGAGCATTTCCAACATAAAAATCTATATCGGGATTTTCTTTTTTTGCTATCTTAATAAGTTCTGAAGAAAGATCAAATCCTTTAACATTTTTTGCTCCAAGGGAAATAATTTTTTTTACAAAAACTCCTGAGCCACAACCTAAATCTAGAACTTTCTTATTCTTTATTTCTTCTTTAAGAAAATTAATTATAATAGGCTTTTCAATAAATTTATGCCAAATATCTTCTTTACTTTTTATCTTTTGATGATAATCTTGTGCATTTTTGTTATATATATTTTTTATTATCTTTTCCATTTTATTTTATCCAAGATTTTATTTTTCTTAATTGAGTTAAATTATTTTTGTATAATTCTCTTAAATCTTTTATTTCATAATAATCCATTAAAATTCTATCAAATCCAGGACCCCATGCAAGAACAGGAATATTTTCTCCAAGCAATGGAATTACAACTTCTGGTCTAAAAATTCCAGCTCCACCTAATTCTAACCATTGTTTTTTCCCTTCATGAAAAACATCAACTTCTACAGAAGGTTCTGTATATGGAAAATATGCTGGTCTAAATCTGACTTTTTCAAAACCCATTTTTTTGAAGAACTGTTTTAAATAACCTAAGAGATGTCTAAAATTTGCATTTGGATCTATAACAATTCCTTCTGTTTGATTAAATTCAAAGCCATGACTCCAATCAACTGTTTCATTTCTGAAACATTTTCCTAGAGCAAAGAATTTTGCAGGAAGATCTTCTTTTTTTAATTTAGCTAAAGTTTGAGCAGATAAACATGTTGTATGTGTCCTTAAAACAAGTTTTTTAGCTTCTTCTTCATTCCATGAATAATCCCATCCTTTGCTCTTAAGTCCTTTAATATTTCCTTCATGACTTTCTTTTATAGCTTTTATAATTTCTTTATCAGATAATTCTTCTTTTTTATTAATGAAGAAAGTATCTTGCATTTCTCTTACAGGATGATCTTGAGCTGTGAATAAAGCATCAAAATTCCAAAATGAAGTTTGAATAATATTTCCTGTCATTTCTTGAAAGCCCATATCTGTCCAAATTTTTCTTCCATAATCTACAGCTTGATCTACAAAATGTCTTTTTCCCCCATAAATTTCAGGAACTTTTGCTGTTAAATTATATCTTCTGAATTTTTTCCCTTTCCACAAAGAATCTTTTTTCAAAAGCTCTGGTGTAACTTGTTCAATTAAATTACTCTTAATATCCAAACCAATTATCTTTTTCCCTAATTCAGTAATTTTAATTTCTATTGTTTTTTCTTCTTTAATTCTTGTAATATCTTTTCTATTTCCAAGAGATTTCAAAATCTTAATTTGTTCTTCTGATAATGATTCATAGTTTAAGGGAAGTGATTCAAGAAAAATTTCTTCAGGTAATTTTTTTGAAATATCACCTGTTTTAAGAATTATTTTTTTATTTTTTAAATCAATTATATCTTTTTTCTTTAATACTCCAATTGAAGCTTTTAGTTCTTCATCTGACAAATTAGATTCTTTTAGATTATCAAGACTAAGAATTCTTTTTTTTACTAAAATATCTAATAATCTTCTTTCAGGAAGTTGTTTTTTTCTATATAATGCACCATTAATTCCCAATTCAATTATCTTTTCCTTTTTTTGAGAAACTTCCACAATTTTTTTATTTCCAAGATATTCAAGCGCTCTTAATACAGAGACCTTGTCTAAGCCAGATTTCTCACAGATTTTATCTATATTTTCTTCCATATGTGGAAGAATTTTTATTTCATTAGGGCTTAAAGATTCAATAAGTTTTTTCATATCCATTTTATTTTAAAGAAATGTTAAATTAAAAAACCTTTCTTACAAGTTTTTTGTCATCCAAGTAGGCATTCCAAGAACTAATCCTAAAGATTTCAAATCATGAAGATTTCCTTTACTAAAAATAAATTTCATTTTTAATTTACTTTTATTGCAAAGTTTTATATTTTGTTTTATTTTTGCAAGAATTTCAGACTTTTTTTTACCATTTGAGTTTATTATTTCATCAAAATTAATACCTATTGCAACATTATTTTTCTTTGCTATTTTTGCAAGAACATGATTTAATCCAGAATTTCTTTGTTTCATGAAATCCTTTCTTTCTGACTGATTTAAAAGAAGAATATTTATTTTTTCTTTTTCAAGAACTTTTCTATTTAAATCATCATCATTACTTGAAAAGATAATTGTTTTGTCATTGTTTTTTCTAATTTCATGTCTTGCTTTTTCAAATGTTTTTTCTTGAATTAATATTTGATTCATATTAATTTGAGATGATTGTACCTTTAAATTTTTTCCCATTCAAAACATTATCTAAATTCCTTAAATCTTTTCCTAAAATATATGTTTTAATTTTGCTTTTTAATATTATTTTTGCAGCTGTTTGATCAAGAATAAAATGTTGCCCTGGTTTGAATTTAATTTTATTTGCCATTTTATTAAATTTATTCCATGTTATCTCTGGAATAACTTTTGCATTTTTAAATTCTTTAGGATTTTTATCATATAAATTTGGAACAACTGTTAAATTGATAAAAATTGTTTTTAGATTTTCTGCGATTTCAGCAGAAGTTGAATCTGATGTTTGTTCTGGTTTATATTCCAATGCTCCGCAAAAAACAATATCTTGTTTTTCTAAATATTTTTTAACTTCTTTCATTTTCATTGGAATTCCTTTTTTTGGATCTTGATTGAAAAAATGACTCATAAATCTTGCATTCATTCTTGTTGCAGAAATTCCAGAGAAACTTTGAAACTTTTCACTGATTTTTTCTTCTTTTAGTGCAGAAATATATTTTCTCGCTATAGATCCTCCGCCACAAACAATTACAAATTTGTATTTTTTTGTATTTTTTTTAATTGTTCTTTTAAATTCTTTGAGAAATTTTACATCAATTTTATCAGGAATTATTATACTTCCACCTAAACTTATGACAATCACCTTTTTCATTGCAGAAAAAGACAAATAAGTTTTAAATAAGTTTTTGTTATTTCACTGTAAAAAGTTTATCATCTTTAACTTTAAAAATTCCAAGTCTTACTCCGGAATCAAGCCAACCATGTGCATAGTTTAAAGCTGCAAAAGAATTTACAAAATCCTGTTTTTCTTCAAAATATTTTGCATCAGAAAGATAATTTGAGACCATTTCAATTATTTCATTAGATTCTGAATTTTTTCCTTTAATGATATTTTTCTTTACTTCTTTTAAGGCTTCTGATGTCAACTTAAAATATTTTTTAAGTTTCTCTTTAGTTATTTTGTCTTTCATTTTGTTTTTAATAAAAAGAAACTTTTAAATATAATGTTCTTCTTTTGATAAATAATAAAGAGAAGATGAAAAAAATATTTGTTATATCACTTATTGTTGGAATTTTTTTAATGCTTTCAGGGGTTTTTGCTCAGACAGCTTTATCTGAAGAATTAGATGAATTTGTAAAAAAAGTTGCAGAAAAAAAAAGAATCAATGAAACAGAAATAACTAATGTAACTCAAGTTGATTTTAATGATCTTCCTGAAGAGGTAAAAATAGAGAATATTGATGATTCAAATATTGCTCTTTACAAGATTGATTCTGAAAATAAATCGACTTTTGTGATTACATATTCATATAATGGATTTAAGAAAGTTTCAACCCAAGATTATTACACAACTTCCTTATTACATTTTGGCATTGAGAAAACAACAAATGAGTCTGTATTTTTAGAAACAGCCACAGGTGTTTCTGGAGATTTAAATAAAGGTTATGTAATGTTAAGAAAAGGAAGTATCACAGGAATTTCAACAAATCTTGAAGTTACTAAAGGTAATGGGGAAATTCAAATAATTATTTACAAAAACGATGAAGAGATTGGGTTTAGGAATTTAGTTGATGCTTCAACTTCAGGAATAAAAAAAGATTATGATATTCAATCAAGAGAGATAGTGGAATTTGAACCAGGAGATACAATCTCTATTTATGCAGAATCAACAGATGGAGTTAAATTCAAAGATGTAATAACAACCCTTGAGATTTCAAGTCTTGGAAATTGAAAAAACTTTTAAAGGGTAATTTCTTAAATAAAAAATGATAAAAAATAAAACAAATGTGTTTATGGTAGTTTTGGTTTTACTTGTAGTTGTTTTAGGGGTTGTAGTTGTTTATTCTTTTGTCGCAAAACCGTTGATCACAGGATATAATGTTCAAAAATATAATCAAGGAGCAAATGATGTTTTAATCCTTCTTGTTAATGAAGTTCAATCACAAGGATTTGTTCAAATTCCTGTTGGAAATCAAACATTAGTTTTAGTTCCTTATCAAGCACCTGAATTATCACAGCCAAATTTTTAAAATAATTCTTAAGAATAGTTTAGTAATATTTAAATATCTATTTTATCTCTTAATGAAAAGGTGATTCAAATGTCTAAAATTAAAGAATTTATATTTATTTTATTAATAGTTTTTGGGGTGGCAATTTTAATTTATGGTTTAGCGTTTTTTAATAACCAGATTACTGGTAAAGTTAGTTTTGAATTAGAGTCAACTTATGAAGAAGGTCAATCGCTTGATGGTGATTTAAAATTATCATTAAGAGAAGGGGAATTTATTCCTGCTTCATCTAAAATTGTTTTTGAAACTTCAGAACAGATTTATGAATATGATTTAAATGAATTTATTTCAGAAGACCCAATTAAAGGGGATTTTTATATTGAAGGAAGAGATATTTCTGGCACAGGAGATGGTTATGGTGTTGAAGGAGAAAAAACAAGTTCAACAGTTTATTTTACTTTAAAACTTCTTTCAAAGTCTAAGTCGTCAAATTCTTCAGGTGATGGAAATAATTCAATTCAAAGTGGAGAAGAAATTATAGTGGAAACAGAAGAAGCTGAAGAAGTTTCAGAAGATATTATACTGGAAAATGAAACAGAAGAAGCTGAAGAAGTAGAAGAAACTTTTGAAACATTAGAAGAAGAAAAAGAGAAAAAGGAAAAAGCACCAATAACTGGAAATATTATTTCAAGCTTTTTTAGTAACACTTTTAATTTATTTTTAAAATTAACAGGGCAGGCTTCTTTAGAACTTGAAAAGCAAGTTAATGGAGAAGTTTCAATTGACAATGAATTTATTTATGAATTGAAAAAAGGACAAAAAGCAGAACTTTTATCAGGAAGTGTTAAAACTAATTTGAAAGAGCTTTCTAACAATGAAGTTGACTTAAATATTAAAGGAAATCAAGTTATTGTGACAACAACTTATTCAGAAAACGAACATGGTTTTGGTCAGAATTATCTTGGTGATACTGCTAAGACAATATTCATTAATTTATCAAAACTTAATTTTGTTGCAGAACCTGGAGATTTGAAAATAAGTTTAACATATGAGGATGAAGAAATAGTTTCAATGACAACTTCATCAACAGAAGGTGAAGTTACAGTCATTAACAACACTGAAATTGAGAATATTACTAAAATCAATTTAACACAAGTAAGTGAATTAACTGAAACAGAAAGAGAAATACTTGTTAGTAAATTTGGAAATGTTTCTGTTGAAATTACAAAAGCTGAAAAAACTTCACAAGGAATTTTTGTAAGATTTGAGCTTAGAAATTTTTGGGTTGAACATTATTATGATCCTGAAATTTCTGATGAAAAACTAGAAGAACAAGTTGAAAATGATAAAAATAATTTTTTGAAAGATTTAGTGAGAAAATTCTCAAAACAAGAAGTTCAAAAAGAAGGGATTGAAGGTTTAGTTGGAAGTTATGAGATTTAAAGTCAATAAAATTTATAAACTATTTCTTTTTTTATTTCCCTCATGGGAAAAAATGTTGAAGATAAAGTTGAAATTGTGAATGGATTATTAGAACAAACTTTTGGAAAAGATACAAGAGGAAATTGTATGCGTATAGGAAGGGGGGAATATGCAACTTTACCTTATGGCGGACTTAGATTAATTGTTAGAAAAGGAAAGGAAATTGGTCAATTTAATCCTCCTTATAATGGTTCTTTATTGACACTTAATGGACAAGGATTTTTATGGAAGGATAGAAGAAGGGCAAATAAATATTCCAAATTATATGAAGCAGAGTTTGGAAAAAAAGTTAAAATTAAGTATGGAAGATAATTATTTTAGTCCGGGATTGTAAACCATTTTTCTTATTATAAATTTTGAGCCAATTATATTTGAGATTACTGCTGAAAAAATAATTTTTCCAATAACTACTTTAAAAATTCCTTCATGTATAGGTATCTTTGTTATTTCTGAGAATTTTTCTATTATCTTTTCTATTTCTTTTCTACTCAAGACAATATCTGTTTTTTTTCTACCCATCATTCCTGAAACAATAACATTTTGATTACCTCCAAGACATTCTATGTCTCTTATAAGTGGGTCTTTTATTAATGCATTTAATTTTTCTAAATCAATTTCAAGATTTGTAGGTGTTGGTTTAAGATATTGAAATCTTGGAGGAAGTTTTGATTTTGGA
>CAYMCN010000005.1:0-13756 GCA_964389155.1 Candidatus Woesearchaeota archaeon | reverse complement strand
AGAGAGTTCCGTTAAAGGCTTGTGGTTGGGTAAATAATGTTCCATTCAAAGCTTGTGGTTGGGTAAATAATGTCCCATTCAAAGATTGTTCTTGAGTTAATAGTGTTCCATTCAAAGATTGTTCTTGAGTTAATAGTGTTCCATTAATTGCTTCACCCCAATTAATTAAAGTTCCATTTGTTGCATACAAAAAGGCATTTGTTAAATTATGTCCTTGTGAAAGAATTGTTCCATCAGCAACCACAGTTCCGTTAAGCAAAGCACTTCCACCTAAATGTAAATCATTCCATCTTAAAGTTCCATTCCCTATATCAAAAGTATCATCAAAAGTTATTTGTGGAAGAATTGAACCATTTATTTTTAAAGTATTTACATTTAATCCAGTGATATTAAAGAAAAATGCTGTCTGTGCAAAAATCTCCCCATCATCTATTGTAACACCTCCTTCTAACCAACTACCATCAATATTCAAACTTCCTGTTACATTATAATCCCCAACCAGAGTTTCATTAAGAGGTGTAAAAAATAAAGAATCAAAACCATCTAAAGTAATTGCATCTATTGATGCATCTTGAGAATCAACATAAGTTTTCATAGAACCATTAAAAGCAGTATCTTGAGAATCAATATATGCTGCAATTGTTGCATTATCTGCAAGAGTTCCATTTACTGCTTCAGACCAAACCATCATAGTTCCATTTATTACATTTGCCCAAGTTGCTAAAGTTCCATTCAACGCTTGAGACAAAGTCATTAAAGTTCCATTAAAAGCCTGTGCCAATGTAAATAAAGTTCCATTAAGTGCTTGAGCTTGAGTTAAGAGAGTTCCGTTAAAGGCTTGTGGTTGGGTAAATAAAGTTCCATTCAAAGCTTGAGCTTGAGTTAATAAAGTTCCATTAATTACTTCCCCCCAATTAATTAAAGTTCCATTTGTAGAATAATCATAACCTACTGAAAGGTTTTTTTCTTGTGAAAATATACTTGCTGTTGTATTTATTGTTTGAACAAAAATACTTGTAATTCTATTTGTCAAACTTCCAAGATGTGTGAACATTCCATAATCACTTGTAACATTAAAATTTGTTAAGTCAACATTTGAATCATTTATTATTCCTTCTCCTGAAAGATTCATTGCTCTAAATGTGTAAGGTGTCCTCGCTATTTTCATAGTTTCTATTAAGGTTTCGTTTCTGTAATAACAAAGCCAATATTGTTCGTCATAATCCAAAGTAACATTTGGAAGATAATGACTTAGAATCCCTCGAGAATCTGTTTCCAAAGTTGTTAAATTACTATAAATAATATTGCTACAATCACTTTCATTTGAAATATTAAAAGCAAAAGCATAAGTTCCTGCAACAATACTTCCAGTCGAATTTATTGTCTGAAGATTTAAATGTAAGTCATCTGTGATAGTTGTTGCTGAAATAAAATTCATAAAAATTATTACAATTAATAAAAACAAAATACTTCCCTCTTTTTTCATGTACTTCAAAGAAAAAAGAAATTTATAAACTTTATGAGGTGTTTTTTTTTAGAATTTTACATACAAGAAAATTTAAATATAAAAGAATTAAACAAGTTTAAGAAAAGACAATTTGGTTTTTAATCAGGCATGACCCTAACTCAAGGGAAAGTTTGATAAAGAAAACCATAGGTTGTCTTTATAGAGCCTGTAGCTCAGTCTGGTCAGAGCGCTGGTCTTATATGAGTGTAGTTCAAAGAATTACATTTCTCTAGGATTAAATTCAAGAGAATCTAAGAGAGCCAGAGGCCCACGGTTCAAATCCGTGCAGGCTCATCATAGTAGTTATCTTTTTAAATTAATTTTTTCTTTGATAATCAGCCCCTATAGTTCAGTGGCCAAGAATGCGGCCCTTTCACGGCCGTGACCCGGGTTCAAATCCCGGTGGGGGCGTTTATAATTTTTGAATATAAATCATTAAAAATAGAAATTTCTTTTAAAATTTATGGTTGAAAACAAGTACATTACAGAAAAAGAAATAGATTACTTAAAACATTTACAAGAACATAATATGTTTAATTATAATGTTAAACTTACTTGGCTTTTTGGAATATCTTCTATTACTATTTCAATACTTCTTTCTATGGCTATTTTAATTGTAACTCTTTATTATAATCTCTCTTATCTAAACCAAAATTTTAGTAATGGTATTTTATTAGTTTGTGTTTTATTTATAATTGCTTTTTTACCTTTATCAGCATCTGTTTATTATCTTAAAATTAAGGGAGACAGAAAAAATATACAAAAAGGTTTTAAGAAATACCACACAAAAATAAAAGAAAGATATAAGGAAATAGGTTTGGATATTGATTCTCTAAATAAGTGAGGGTGTAATCTTTTTATATACATTAAAACTAATACAAATATGAAAAAGAAAACAAAAAATAAAAAAAAGTGGAAAGGAGAAGGTTGTGGTGGAATGTGTCATGGATCTATGGGAAGTCTATATGGACTTGGAGGCATAGGAGCATTAGTATACTACATCTCAACAGCATAATTTCTTAACCATATAAGTTCCTTCTAATTTATAACCTAATTTCCTATAATATTCTCTCACACCAATTCCAGAAATAATTGACAATTCTTTAATTTTATTTTCTTTTGTAATTTTTTCTGCTTCAGTCATTAATAGTTTTCCAATTCCCTTATGTTGTGAAGCTCCCTTAGTTTTTTCTCCAAGTTTTAATGCTTGCCCATAAACATGTAATTCTCTAACAATTGCATTTCCTTTAGAAATCCTCAATCTCAACAATCCAAAAATAATATTATCTTTATTGATAAACTCTAAAAAAAATTCTTTTCCTTCAGAAGCATTATATTCAATTATTTTCAATTTAATATTTGAATCAATATTTTTATTAAATCCAATTTCTCTCATTCTAATTTCATTAATTTTAACCCCTGAAAATCTTAATTTTTCTTCTATATCTTTTCTCAAATCAAGCTTCACAGAATCTTCAATTATTTTATCTTTAGGAATTTCTCTCATAATTCTCATAATTCTACAATACTCTGGAATCAAGGAAATCATTTTTTTAACAATTTTTTTAGTTTCTTCTTCAGAATAAGGTTTATATTTTATTTTCTTGTAAATTTTTTCTAAAGGTGAATTTTCAATAATTTGACAAGGATAAATTTTTAATTGATCTGGTTTAAACTTTTCATCATCAAAAATTTCTTTAAACATTTTCAAATCTTTTTTAGGATTACTATAAGGCAAACCAGGCATTATATGATAACCAACTTTAAATCCTGCATTTTTTAATCTCTCTGTTGCTTCAACAACATCTTTTACAGTATGTCCTCGATTTGTTTTTTTGTAAATTTCATCATCAATTATTTGAACTCCAATTTCAACTCTTGTCGCTCCAAATTCAAGCATTCTTTTAATTTCTTTATCAGAACAATTATCAGGACGATTTTCAATACACATTGCAATACATCTATGTTTTGAAGTTTCATTTAGTTTTTTTGCCTTATCTAAATCTTTTGAATTTTTTCCATTCAAAGCATCAAAACATTTTTTTACAAATTCATACTGATATTTAATAGAATATTGTAAAAAAGTTCCCCCTAAAATAATTAGTTCAATTTTATCTACAGGATGATTCATTTTTTTCAAAACTTTCAAACGATTTTTAACTTGTTCAGAAGGATCAAAATGTAATGCCAAAGCCCTCATAATTGCAGGACTTTTATCTGTATAACTTTGAGGAACTTTATCACCACCAGGACAATAAATACAAGTTCCATGATCACATTTTCTTGGCTTCAAAACAACTGTCAAAGGTGTAACTCCTGAAATTGTCCTTACTGGTTTTCTTACTTTTTGGTTTTTCATAGCAATAAATATATAAAAAATACTTTTTAATAAGCTTTATGAAATATAATAAACTTGTTCGAGATAAAATTCCAAATATTATAAAAAATAATAAAGAAATTCCTATTACACATATTGCTTCTGATGAAGAATATTGGGAAAAATTAAAGAAAGAAAAAAAGGAAGAAAGAGGAGGATTTGATAATAAAATAATTTTAGATGAATCAACAAAAAGTTTGGAATAAAATTGCTCTTGAATGGAATAAATTTAGGATAAAACCTCTTAAAGAAGTTCAAGAATTTCTTAAAAATAAAAAAGGTAATATCTTAGATTTAGGTTGCGGAACTGGAAGAAATTTTATTAAAATTAATGGATTGATTTATGGGATTGATTTTTCTAGTGAAATGATAAAATTTGCAAAAATAAACGCAGAAAAAAAAGATATCAAAGTAGAAACTTCAATTTCATCTTTAGAGAATTTGCCTTTTGAAAATAATTTCTTTAATTCTACAATTTTTATTGCTACACTGCATTGCATTGAAACTAAAGAAAAAAGAAAAAAAACTTTGAAAGAATTATTTCGTGTTTTAAAACCAAATTCAGAATGTTTGATTACTGTTTGGAGTAAAAAACATCCCAAACTAATGAAGCATCCAAAAGATGCAACAGTTTCATGGAAAACAAAAACAGAAGAACTTCACAGATATTATTATTTATATGACAAAAAAGAATTAGAAGAGTTATTAAAAAAAGTTGGGTTTGAAATTATTTCAATAAAAGAAGATAATAAGAACATTATCACTATTGTAAAAAAACCTAAAAATTAATTTTCTTTCTTTTTAACTTTCATTATATCAAAAAAAGATTTTTTCTCAAACTCTGTTATTTCTTTACTAGGAAGAGATATATTAACTTTCAACATTCCTAACATTGAAATAAAAACAGTGGCTATAATGTAATCTTCTCCATCAATTTTTTGTAAAGATAACATTATTTTTTGAATTTTGTTATTCAAATTTTCTTTTTTCATTCTTTCTTCAATCATATTTTCAATTTCTTCAAATTCAAATTCACATTTATCTGAAACTTTTTCAGGAATTTTATCATCAATTTTTTCTAAAGGAACAAGTTTAATTCCATCTTCAAGTTGAAAACTAAACATTTTCTTTTCTTTTTCTAAGAAAAAATCAAAATGAATTTTATTATCATTTTTTTTACTATCTTCTCTATCAATTACAAAAAATCCAGAGCATAAATAAGCATCAGGATTTTCTTTCATAAAATTCTTAAATTCATCAGAAGAAAATAATTTCTCAAAATAAAATTTGATATTCATTTTTTCTCATCAATCTCTTTTTCCAAATTTTCAAGAAAATCTTCAACATTAAAATTCTGAATTTTCTTATCTCCTTTAACCCTAACAGCCAACAAATCTTCTTTTTCTTCTTTATCTCCTAAAACAATTATGTAAGGGATTTTCATTAATTCAGCATCTTTTACTTTTCCTTGAACTGTTATATTTCTAAAATCAGCATCAATTCTCAATCCAGGAATTTTTTCCCCAAGTTGTTTTATTATTTTTTCAGAATGCTCAATATTTCTTTCTGTAAAACTCAAAACTCTTACTTGAATCGGAGCAATCCATGTTGGTAATCTTCCTTTATAATGTTCAATTATAATTCCCATAAATCTTTCCAAACTTCCGTAAATAGTTCTATGTAATGCTACAGGCCTCTTCTTTTTATTATCTTTATCAGTATATTCTAATTCAAATCTTTCTGGCATAGCAAAATCTAATTGCAAAGTTCCACATTGCCATTCTCTACCTAAAGAATCTTTCACATGAAAATCAATTTTTGGCCCATAAAATGCCCCATCACCTTTATTGATTTTATATTTAATTTTTCTCTTTTTCAAAACAGTTTCGAGAACTTTTTCAGCTCTATCCCAAATCTTATCACTACCAATTCTTTTTTCAGGTCTTGTAGAAAGTTCAACTCTAAATTGCAAATTAAATTTTTTATAAATAAAATCAACTAAATCAATAACTTTTGCTAATTCTTCTTCAACTTGTTTTTCTGTACAAAATATATGGGCATCATCTTGAGTAAATTGAATAACTCTGAATAATCCACCTAAAACTCCTGAAAGTTCTTGTCTATGAACAACACCTAATTCTCCAACTTTCAATGGAAAATCTTTGTAACTTTTTGGTTTATTTTTGTAAACCAACATTCCCCCAGGACAATTCATTGGTTTAACAGCAAAAGTCCTATTATCATAATCTGTTAAAAAAATATTTTCTCTAAATTTTTCCCAATGACCTGAAATTTGCCATAATTTCTTATCTAAAATCTGAGGTGTTGAAATTTCTTGATATCCTGATTTTTTATGAAGTTCTCTCCAAAAATCAATTAATTTATTTCTTATTATCAAACCATTATTATGCCAGAAAACCATTCCAGGTGCAACTTCTGAAAAACTGTATAAATCCATTTGTTGTCCAAGAATTCTATGGTCATTATCTTTTAATTTAGAAGTATCTAATTTTGTTTTAGATATCTCTCTAAGTAATTGTTTTGAATCATAAACTTGTTCTTTTGAATCTGCAACTTTTATTTCCCTACTTAATTCTGCAAGGGGATGTCCTTTAACTTTTAACTCAAATTCCTTATAATAACCAAAAGGTGCTTTCACAACCTCAAATTCTTTTTTCAATTCTTTTTCTGTTTTTTCTAAAACATTTATTGCTGTTTCAGGATTTGCAAGATTAGACGATAAATGCGCATAAGGATAAAGCACTATTTTTTTTGTTTTAACACTATTTGCTATTTCTCTAATATTTTTAGCAAATTCTTTAACAACATCATCAACATTTGAATCTGATTTTTCAACAGCGGTTAAAACAGCCAAAGCATCTTTTATTTCTCCACCTTTTTTTTCTTCTTCAGAAAGATCTTCAATTTTTTTCAATGCTTTTTTTAGTGGTTTGAATTTAATATAATCCACATGTAAAAATAAAACTTTCATAAGAAAAATAAAGTAAAGAGATTTATAAAATTAATCATCACTTGAAACAAGAAACTCTAAAAGACCATCTAAAAGTTAGTCTGTAAAAATCTTCTCCTCTCCATCCACCTTCCTCGTTATTCTCTCTACATGACCACTATCAACAAGAGGTGAAGCACCATCAAAAGCATGATTCCATAACAAATCTTTATAAGTTACACCTTCAGTCATGAAAGTGGAATTTCTGGCTAAAGTAACATAAATAGCAAGTTGATTATATGCTTCTCCTTCTTGTCCTTCAAAAACACTCATGGAAATAATATTTTAAATTAATTTATAAGGATTGTTGTGGTAAATTATTTTACAAACAATGTCTAAATCTAAACTTTTATAAATCAAGTTTATTAGAAAATACTAAAATGTCATATCAAAAAACAGAACCTAGTCGTAGAGAATTTTTTAAACATATTAGAAATGCTGCTGCTATGGTAGGGGTTATTACTATTCCAGGTCTTGAAAAAACTGCTTATGCTGGTGAAACTGATAAAAAGCCTAAATTACGATGGAGATTAAAAGTAAATAAGTGCATAAGTGATAATACTGGTCCAGCTATTAAAAAAGGGTTAGATAATGGAACAATTCAAAATCGGGAAGATCTTGAAAATGTTTTGTATAGAGTTATTGAAGAATGTGAAAGAAAATATCCAGACCCAAATTCTATAATGCTTTTAGAGAAAAGTAAAAAAGCATAAAATTATCTCACTAAAAACTTATCAATTTGTTTTTCAGCAAGTTTTCTTTTCTTTTGATGTTCTTTCAAAAAAGAATTTACTTTTTCAATTAAAATCTGCTTTAATTCGGAACTTAAAAGTTTTCCAGATTTATAATCATTATAAATTTTTTGTAATTTTTTATCATCTGGTTCAAAAAACATCCTCAAATATTGGAATGAAACATCAATATCTGGATTTCCACCTTTTTTTCTATGTTCTTTTAATGTATCTTTTCCTCCTGAAAAAGCATATTTTTTAATTTTCATTTCAACTTCCTTTGGAGAATCTGTAGCTAATATTGCTGTTTCATTTCCTTTTATACTCATTTTTCCTTCAACACCTTCTAATGGTGGAAGAAAAACCCCATGAATAATAGCTGGTTTATAATAACCAAGTTTAGGATAAACATCTCTTGCAACCCTAAAATGAGGGTCTTGATCTATTGCTAATGGAATTAAACAAGGTATATTTTTTTTAGCTAAAATACTTGGAATAATCGCGGGAACAGCTTGCATTGAAGTATAAAAAATCTGTCCAATATTAGCATGATCTTTTAATCCAAAAGCTGCCTTAATTGTGGAAAAAGTTATTTTCTTAGCAAATTTAATTGCTTCAGGATACATCAAATTAGCATGTTTTGTATCAACTAAAAAATGTGTTTTTTTTGGATCAAAACCAATAGCAATTACATCTAACATATTTTCATAAAGCCATTTTTGTCCCTCATCAAAACTCATACCTTGATTAAATAAAAATTTCTCTTCATCAGGAAATTGAAACCATAAGTCAACATTAAATTTATCTTGGAGCCATTTTGTAAAAATCCATGTTTGTAAATGCCCTAAATGAATTGGTCCGGAAGGTGCTCTTCCAGTATAAAGAAAAAACTTTTCTTTTTTCTTATGTTTATCAAGAAGCCATTTTAAATCTCTATGAGAAAAAAAGACCCCTCTTCTTAACATAAAATGCAAATCTTTGGTATATTTTTTTATTTCATTCAACATTAAATGATCTATCTTCTTGACTCCGAAATCTTTTACAAGTTTATTATAATCAATCTTTCCAGAAACTTCCCATGGTGTAACACTAAACTCCTTTTTCATCCCAAAATAAGACAAAAGACATTTTTAAATCTTAGGAATTCATTATAAAAAAATGCAAGAAAATTTATAAACAACATTTCTTTCAATAAAAAATGAAAAAGGTGATGTTTTTTCTAATTTGTGCAATTTTTTTAGTTTCATTTGCATCTGCCGAGATAATCATAAACCAACAGCCAAATGAAATTTATAATTTAGGTGAAAGAATCAATATTCCAATAACATTAACAACTGCTGAAGGGATCTATGATTTTCTTCAAGTTTCTTTAATTTGTAATGGACAAGAAAAAAAACTTCCAAAAGAAGAAATAGATTTACCTTCTAATGAGGTTATTAAAATTGAAAAATCAATATTTTTAATACAAAAATTCATTAATGGATTAACAGGGAATTGTGAAATAAAAGCATACCTTGAAGCTTCTCCTGAAAATTATGTTTTTTCAAATGAATTTAAACTTTCCAATTCGATAAATGTAGAGTTAGAAACAGAACAAAGAGAATTTAATCCTGAAGAAGATATTTTAGTTGAAGGTAAAGCAACAAGAGAAAATGGTGAACTTGTGAATGGATTTTTAGAACTAGTAATAACTGAAAATGATTCTGAAAATAAAACTTATCAAGAAATAGTAAATAATGGATTTTTTTCATTAACTTTCTCCATGCCTAAAGATGCAAAAGCACAACAGTATTTAGTTAAATTAAATATTTATGAAAAAGATCCTCTAGAAGAAGTTACAAATAATGGATTTGTAGATTTTAATATTTTAATAAATCAAATTCCAACAAGCTTAGAAGTAGTTTTTGAAAATCAAGAAGTTGAACCTGGAACAGATTTGAAAGTAAAAGCACTTCTTCATGATCAAACAGGAGAAAAAATACAATCAAACGCAATTATAACAATAAAAAATCATGATGATAAAATCTTTGAACAAGTTGAAAAAACAACAAATGAGTTTTTAGGATTCCCAATTGAATATAATGAAGCACCTTCAGAATGGACAGTTGTTGCAGCCTCAAATAAGATGATAACTGAATCACATTTTACAGTAATTGAAAAAGAAGATGTAAAAACCGAGATAATCAATAAAACAGTAATTTTGACAAATGTAGGTAATATTCCCTACAATAAAACTTTATTAGTAAAAATAGGAAATAAAACCATAAATCTCGATCCTTATTTGGAAATTGATGAAACTAAAAAGTATACTTTAACTGCTCCTGAAGGAGAATATCTAGTAGAAATTATTGCTGACGGAGAAAATAAAACAACAAAAAATGTAGCTCTTACAGGAAGTGTAATTAATATAAAAGAAGCTTCAGGTGTAATGGTTCTAGTAAAATATCCTCTTGCATGGATTTTTATAATTTTTGTCTTGGGATTTGTTGTATTTATGATTTTTAAAAAAGGTTACAAAAAAAGTTTTCTTGGATACATCACACGAAAAAAAGAAAATAAAATTTTTCCTGAAAAACTCTTAGGAAAAAGTTCAATAGTTGAATCAAAAAACAAAGCAGAACTATCACTTTCCCTTAAAGGGGACAAACAAGGAGCAAGTATTATTTGCCTTAAACTAAAAAATTTAGATGATATTGAAAAAGAAGAAAGTATAAAAGAAATATTGCAAAAAGTAACTAATTTTGCTGAGGAAAATAAAGCATCAATATATGAGAATAATGATAATTTATTTTTTATACTTTCTCCAGCAACAACAAAGACATTTAAGAATGAAAAAAAAGCTGTGGAAGTAGCACAAAAAATTGGAGAAATTTTAACAGAACGTAATAGAATTCTTAAGAAAAAAGTAGATTTTGGAATTTCCTTAAATTATGGTGATATAATTGCTAAAAAAGATGGAGAACTTTTAAAGTTTATGAGTTTTGGGAATTTAATAACAACAGCAAAAAAGATTTCATCTATTTCTGATGGAGAAGTTTACTTAAGTGAAAAAATAAAGGAAAGATTAATATCTGATGTAAAAACAGGAAAACGTAATATACAAGGAGTTGATGTTTATATTGTAAAAGAAATAAAACATAAAACAAAAGAACACAAAAAATTCATAGGTGAGTTCATAAAACGCCTTGAAGGAAATAAAGATAAAAAAGAAGAACCTAAAGAGAATAAAGGTTAAGAAGCAAAAAGGATTTATGCATTAAAAGGATATTTAATACCTTGTATATTATGTGTCGTTGGAACTTCTGAAAATAACCCTTTTTCTCTTCCAAAAACAAGCCCCGCCACTGCTTCTGATTGGCTTCCTAAAATAGCTCCTGCTTCTGTATAATTGCACTCACGAATTCCTTTGCTTTTACATCCATCGATTATACCTTGTGTAATTTCATTCAACTTACTAATTTTTTTAGGATTATTAAGCCAAAACACATCTGTGAATATTTCACCTTCATTAAGTTTAAGCACATGTTGAAATTCAGATCTTGGCCATCTTCCAAAACAAACTCTTCCTGAAGCCACAGCACCTACAAGAACACGCTTCTTAATATCACCCGCATCCATAAAATCGCCGTAAAATGCAAAATCAATCCCTTCCCCATTAAGATATTCTTCAGGAGATTCAATCTCTTCCAGAGTTCTTACTATTAAAAAAAGGGTTTGCCACAATGTCTTTTACTGCCCAAGGAAATGTGTAATATCTCATCCAAAATTCATTCTAATTAAATTTTTAAATTTTATGAATTTCACTTCTACAAAAATAAATAATTCAAAGCAACTCTTCTGCCGCTAACAAATAAATTAAAGGAACTCTTAATCCTCCTTTTCCCCTTTTAACAACAACATGACAATCAAGAATGTCAGCTCCTGTTGATCTTATTGTTTCCATGATATTTCTTAAATTTCCCCCAGTTGTAAAAACATCATCAACAATAGAAACTTTATCTCCAAAAGTTGGAACATATCCTTCAATACTTTTCTCAAGACCATATTCTCTTGGATTTCCTCTAACAAGTGTTAATTTTAATCCAGATAATTGCGAGATTGCTGTTGCAAGAGGAATTCCCCCATATCCACTAGAAGCAATACAAGTTGTTCTTTCACCATCAATATCTTTCAACATTTCCCTAGCAGTAAGTTCAAGAACCTCTGACCTTCCATATGCTTTTTTAATATCAAAATAATGATCTGAAACATCTCCTTGGCTTAATATAAGTTTTTTTCTAACAACAACTCCTGAGTCTTTTAACGCTTTAATCAATTCTAAACTCATGCAAAAAATAAAATTTTTACCCTTATAATATTATCTATGATTTATTTCTTCTTAGAAATTTCTTCCTTAGAAGTTTTTTTCTTAGAAGAATTTTTATATTTAGAAGCTAACTTATCTAATCTTTCAGAAATAAATATTCCAATATTAAAAAATTTCAATACAATTCCTAATGCTAAAACAATAATTCCAATAATAAAAGCTATTAAAAAAACAGAATATGCTTTGGAAAACAAAACAGGAAGAAATTGTAAGAAAGAAAAATCCAAAAACGAAAGAAGAGCATTAACTTTCATAAATGGTAATGATGAAATTATTAATAAAGAACCTGTAACAAGGAATAAATTAGTTTTCTGTTCAACCAAAAAGAAGATTATTACAATTAAAAATAACGAAACAAAAAGTGAAAAATAAAATTTACTTTTCCAATAATCTTTAGATTCCTCAGAGAATAAAAATAAAGGATTTTCGGAATTTAAAAGACATTTCCAGAATGAATCACAAGAATATTCTTGAGTGTAAACTTCATCAATTACATCTTTAATTCCTTCTTCAATAACAGCGTCAGGACCTTGCTCAACAACTTCACAAGGAATATCAACAGTATATCCTTGTTGACTAAAAACAAAATCAGAATTATTCACACAATATTCTTCAATTATATGAAAATTTTCTTCTACTTCTTCTGTTAAATTCAAATCAAATTTATCTTCAGCAGTTTCTACAATATCATCAAAATTTGAAGTTAATCCTTCATTAAGATTTTCAGGAGTTATTGATAAATTTAAAGTTAAAAAAAAATTTCCAGCTAAAAGTGAAACAAGAAGCAAAATTCCTGTAATAAATAACAAACCACTTCTTATAAAACCCATTAATAAAAGAAAAAGATATAGTTTATAAAATATTACATCCTCTTTAAAACTTCAATTCTCTTTTCTAAAGGAGGATGAGTTCCACCAAGATTTCTAAAAGGATTTGAGAAAAATAAAGGTGCAATAGCTTTGCTTATCTTTTTTTCTGGTTGATGATCTTTTTGAATTTTTTCTAAAGCCCCTATTAATCCTTGAGGATATCTTGTGAATTTAACAGCAGAAGCATCAGCATTAAATTCTCTTTTTCTTGAAATTGCAAATTGAATTAGTTTTACAACAATTGGAGCAAGAATTGCCATTGCAATTCCTATTAAAATAAAAACAAAATTCTTATTATTATTTCCCCCTCTAAACCACAAACTATACAAAAACATTTCAGAAACAATTGCAATCATTCCAACCATTACTGTTACAAGAGTCATATATCTTATGTCATAATTCGCGACATGCCCTAATTCATGAGCAAGAACCCCTTCAATTTCTTTCTTGTCAAGTTTCTCTAACATCCCTGTTGTAACACAAATAACAGCATTTTCAGGGTTTCTACCAGATGCAAAAGCATTTATTTGATTAGAATGCATAATGTAAAGTTTAGGCATTGACATTCCTGAAGCAATTGTCAAACCTTCAACAAGAGAATAATATTGTTTGTAATGTTCTCTTGAAGCTTTCTTAGCCCTAACACTTGCAATAGCAATTTTATCTGAATTGTAAAAACTAATCCAAATATAACTTAAAGAAATTACAATAGAAATTATCATAATCATAAAAAATAAACCAGGTTCAAACGCCTTTGAAATCACATAACCAAATAAAACAAATACTGCAAAAATAAATATCATCAAGAAAAAAGACTTTCTTTTATTGCTAGAAATTTGATCTCTAAAATCTATTCTTGTCATAATAAAAAAAGAATTAAAGAGTTTTTAAGATTT
>CAYMCN010000004.1:0-13866 GCA_964389155.1 Candidatus Woesearchaeota archaeon | reverse complement strand
ATCATCTTATGATGGGCATGAAAGGGAAAGTTACTGTTATTGATGCTAGTTCTACTGAATTATGTTATGAAGATTTAAGATGTATGAGTACATCATTGGATTGTATAGATACAGATGGATATTCATTATCAATGTTTTCTTTATCAGGTTCTACAAATGCTCATATTGGGAATATAGATAATTATGATATTAATATTTGCTGTGTCCCTCCACAAAGTAATTTTTGGTCAAAAGATGGAACTAGTGAAATTTCAAATTTAGAAGTATTTGTTGGAATAACAAGTGTTAAAATTGTTTTAATAAATTCAAAATTACCAAATGCTACAGAAGTAAGTTTCGAAATTTTGGAAGATGATTTATTTTTTGATGATCATATAAAAACAATAAATGCTACAATTAATGATAGAGATGCAACTGTAGAATGGATAATTACTCTTGAAGATTTAGAAAAAACACCAAATGATTATGATAAATTTTATTTTAAAATTGGTGATAAAGAAAGTGGTTATTTAGATCTAGATCTTCAAGATTTTTCAGCATGTGGAAATGTAACTCTTTGTAGTGAATATGATAGTGAAACTTCATGTGGAAATGATAATTGTCAAATCGGTGGAGATAGTATCCCCACTAACATAAATTGTAATGACCCTACAATAAATTGTTATTGTTCATGGAGTACTCAATGTGGTTCAACATTTGATTTAACTTCACCAGCTATTTATGGTGATGATATTATAAACGCCGGTGAAACTTGTGATGGTTCTAATTTTGGACCAATAACAGGATGTTCTGATTTTGATTCATTTACAGGAGGAGATTTGTCTTGTTATTCACCAGGTCGTTTTAACACTTCTCTATGTACTGGAGGAAATGGTCCAGGAGTTGTAGGGGATGGGGTAATTAATACTGGTGAAACTTGTGATGGTTCTAATTTTGGACCAATAACAGGATGTTCTGATTTTGATTCATTTACAGGAGGAGATTTGTCTTGTGATTCAACAGGTCATTTTGATACTTCTCAATGTAATGGAGGAAGTGGAGGAACTTGTACTTTTATTGAAAGCACTAATGATGATTGCTCAGATGGATTTTTAACTTATTCATGGACTAGTGCTTGGACAGGGCCTGCAGGAGATGAACCTGAAGAATGTAGTGATGGAAGTAAAGTTATTGAATGTCCTGTACAAATTCAGCTTCCATTTTTTGGAATTTATAATTTAATTGTATCAATGCTACTTATTGCAATGGTTTACTTCATAATGTTTAAGAAGAAAAAATTAAAAAAATTTATAAAATAAAATTCCTATTGTTTCTAATGAAAAAAAGTGTGATAATTAGTTTTTTAGTACTATTAGTATTAATTTCAAGTTTTATTTTTGCAAGTTTTGAAAGTGGAGATTCAAGTTATTCAATAGAAAAAAAATATGCCCTAAATGATTCTGTAAAAGGGTGGATAAATATTAGTTTAGAAAATGAACCCTCAAATTCTTTATTTGAGGATTCTTATAAAAATTCAATAACTTTAATTAAATTACTAAAATTAAACAATAATTCAAACCATACTTGTTTACCTACTAATTGTGAAAATGATTACACTGCAATTGATGAACAAACAACAAAAACATTTACTTTAAATAAAAATCAAGAAAAAATTTTAGGATTCAAATTTGTTGGAGATAGTTTTGAAGATATTTCTTCTTTCTCTGTAGATGTTTCAAGTAGTGCCTCTTCTTCTGAATCAAGGCAATTATTTATAGATATTTTAAATGATGAAGAAGTAGAATGGCAATCTTACAAACCTTCAAATGATTTTTATTATGAAAATTATGGTTGTTATGAATCTGGAAATGAACAAATATTTATTTATGATCAAAAATATTGTGAAAAAATTAATATTCCTGAATCTCCAAATGTTGAAATTGGGGCTTATGTTATTGAAATTGATGAAACAGGAGGAGAAAGCGTTTTTATTTTAAGTTTGAATGATGATAAAAACACTATTTCTTGTGAAGCATCTACAACTTCGAGCAAAAGAATTTCATGTGTAATTAATTCTGAAATAAGTGAAAATAAAGATTTCTTTGTATGTATAAAAACAAAAGATTCTGCTGATAATTTTAAATATCAAATAAATTCTGAAACAAATACCCCTTGTGGTTATGCAGGTGATAAAGAAAATGAAAGAGATTTTAAAATTTTTGCAAAGCCAGGAAAATATGCTTCAATTGGAAATTTTGTTTTAAATAACGATGAATTGCAAGATTCAGGAAGTAGTATAGGTATAAAATCTTATTTCAAAGATTATATTGAAAGATATAACAATGATTGCTCACAAGGATGCATTATTCCAATAAGATTTATTTCAAACCAAGATAATCAAGAAATAACAGTTTCAGATGTGGGTATTTTTTATACTGTAAGTGGAACTCCAAAAGAAACAAATAAAATTTATGACTTGACAGAAATTCCTGCAGAAATAAATTCAGAATTCCAAAAATTATATTTAGACAATGCAAATTTTTCTGTTTCAGGAGAATTTGATGAAGAAATAACATATTCTTTAAATTTAAATAACGATGAAATTTTCTCGGAAGAAATTTTATTTGAAAAAGTACCAAAAATAGTTTCATTAAAACCAAGCACAGTTATTGCTGCATACCCTACTGAATTTATTCTCAAAATGGAAGATTTAAATTCAAATGTAATAAATTATGAATGGGATTTTGGAGATGGAAATAAAAAAACAACAACAGAAAATAAAGTAACTCATACTTATTCCATTTTAGGGGCATTTGAATTAAAAATTACTATAAAAAATTTAGGAAATTTTAGTTCGTCAAAAATATTTCAGATTAATGTTAAAACTCCTAAGAAAGCAGTAAATTTTGTTTTGGAAAAGAAATTTAATAATCTTGATAATGTAACAAAAAATATAGAAAATTTACCTGTATTTTATCAAAATTCATTAAATAAAATTTTAAATTTGAAAGATTTTGAAAGTGAATTAATTAGCATACAAAAAAGAAATTCAACCGCACAAATTGATGAAGATTACATAAAAATTATGAGCGACTTAATAAAATTAGAAGTTCCAGAATCTATCTTTGAAAGCAAAAAAGCAGAATCAATTAAATTTATATTTGATAAAGAAAATATTAATCTTAATTTTTTAAAAGAAATAGGGAAAGGAGATTATAACGATAAAAAAGAAAACTTATATGTTAATGCGATTATGATATGGAATTTTGAGAATATGGATTCAAAAATAACTTTTAAGGAATTTTCAGCAAAATATGAACATTCTGCAGAGGATATTTTAAATGTTTTTAAATTAAATATAAATGAAAAACATGGAAGAGATGCTTCTTATTTTATCATTAAAAACATTAAAGATCTTGAATTTAAAGAAAATTATGGACAGAAGAAAATACTAGATTACACTTATATCAAATTGAGTGAAGAAATGGAAACTATTGAATTTTCTACAACAGATAATTTTAATTTTGAAAACCTTCCTGCATTCATATCTCCAGAAATCAGAAAATTATCTGTAACTGGAATAAATATTTCTGAATTTAAAAAAAATTTACCTGGACAGAGTTTTTTAATTTTAATTATTTTATTTGTAATTTTTATAGGATTTGTTGGATATATAGTTTTGCAAGAATGGTATAAAAGAAGATATGAAAATTATTTATTCAAAAATAAAAATAGCCTTTACAACTTAATTTCATATATTGAAAATGCAAAAAAAAGAGAAATTAAAAATCAAGAAATTAGAAAAAAATTAAAAAAATCTGGTTGGAATTCTGAACAGCTCACCTATATAATGAAAAAATATGCTGGAGAAAGAACAGGAATGTTTGAAATTCCTGTTAATAAAATTTTAAGTCTTTTCAAGAAAAACAAGAAACAAAATATTTCAAAAAGAAATTTTTCCGCATCACAACCACGTAGAAACAAGATTAAATGAAAGTTTATAAACTTTAATGATTGATTAATATAAATTTATAATTAAATGAAAATGGGTTTAAAAAATTTCTTTGGAAAGATCTTCAGAATTTTTGGGGTGGGAAAAACTGTAAAACTTGGTTTTTATGGCCCTCCAAATGCTGGAAAAACAAGTCTTGCAAATAGAATTTGTAAGGATTTCACAGGAGAGGAAATAGGAAAAGTTAGCAAGGTTCCTCATGAAACACGAAACGTACAATTCAAAGAAAAAGTTGAAATAAATTATAAAAAGAAAAAAATGATCTTCAAGATGGTGGACACACCTGGAATTTCAACAAGAATAGATTATGAAGATTTTTTAAAATATAAAGTAAAAAAGAAAGATGCAAAAAAAAGAGCAAAAGAAGCAACTCAAGGAGTTATTGAATCAATAAAATGGCTTGATGATATGGATGTTGTTGTGGTTGTTTTAGATGCAACTAAAAATCCTTATGACCAGGTTAATATTACAATTATAGGAAATTTAGCAGCAAGAAAAATTCCGGTGCTTATAGTTGCAAATAAAACAGATTTAAAAAAATCCAATATAAGGAAAATTGAATCAGCATTTCCAGAATATAAAGTTGTTGGAATAAGTGCAAGATATGGAAAAAATTTTGACAAGTTTTATGAGGAAGTTTTTAAAATGTCTAAAAAAGTTTAAAATGAAAAAAAAGGTGAAAAAAATAAGAGGATTTACAATGCAGTTTATGTCTTATTCTGAAATCAAAAATTTAGATAGTGATCAAAGAATTAAAAAAATATTAGGAATTGTTCTTGGAAATAATATATTGATTTTGCAAGGAAAATTAGATCCTGAAGAAGAAGCGCGTCTTATAGGAGATACTATGGCTATGATTAAACATATTAAAAATTTTAAAGGGATAGAACTTGCTGTTATTTCTGGAAATGGAAATGAAGGATTTTTTGGAAATTTTAAGAGAAATCTTGTAAATGCTATATCTGGAGGAGATTTAGGAGCAATAACAATTATAGGGCCTGCGACAATTGTTAAAGAAATAAAGAGAAATCCTAAAAAAATTGAATTGTTATTGAATAAGTAGTTAAATTTATTAATTCTAAACATTTTTTAAAAGAATGCCACATCAATGCGTTAAGTGTTCAAAAATTATCCCTATGGGAAGTAAGGAAATAATAGAAGGATGTAATAAATGTAAAGGTCATTTTTTCTTTTATATTAGGGAAGAACAATTGGAAAAAATAAAAGAAAAGCCGATTGAAATTCCTCAAGAAGAAAAAAAGCAGATTGAAAAAGATATTAGAGATATGGCTGGAATTACTGATGAAAATGCTCCTGTAATTCTTGATATAGAATCAGTAAGAGTTCTTAGTGATGGAAAATTTGAACTTGATATTGTAAATTTGTTCAACAAAAAAAAGCCTTTAGTTTACAAGCTTGAAGAAGGAAAATATATAATTGATTTGGCTTTTATGGAAAGTGGAAAAGAAGAATAGATAAAATACAATATAAAACAATTTAAATCAAAAAAATATTAAATATTATGGGGGAAGATTATGGTTTAGCTGAATTCGTGTATGGATATAGACAAAAAAAAGCTATTGAAGCCTTAGGAGAATTAATCATATTGTGTGAAATGGATGAAAGAGGATTGGTTTCTGAAGAAGAATATGAAAGAAGAATAGAACCTATTAATAAAACAATTGAAGATAAGTTAGAAGATATTCATAGCCCAATTGGGTTATAAATAAAAATATAAAGTCAATTAGTTTTTATCTTTTATGAATAAAAAAATTAATCTTATTTTAGATGAAATTCTAAAAAAAATAAAACCTTCTAAAGAAGAAATTAAAGATATTGAATTTCTTCTGAAAAAATTTTTACATGATTTTAATAAAAATATTAAAAAATCAAAATTAGATGTTGAAGTTTTTATTGGTGGAAGTTTTGCAAAAAAAACCATGATAAAAAGGAAAATTTATGATGTTGATATTTTTGTGAGATTTGATAAAAAACATAAAAATATTTCACAATTAACAGAAAAAATTTTAACAGGATTTAAAAAAACAAAGATACATGGTTCAAGAGATTATTTTGGAATAAAGATGAATTCAAAAATTATTTTGGAAATCATTCCTGTAGTAAAAATAAAAAATTCAAAAGAAGCTGAAAACATAACTGATTTATCTTATTTTCATGTTAGTTATGCAAAGAGAAAATTATCAAAAAAAGTTCTGGATGAAATAATTCTTGCAAAAGCATTTTGTCATGCGAATAATTGCTATGGTGCTGAATCTTACATAAAAGGATTTTCTGGTTATGGACTTGAATTATTAATTTATCATTATAAAAGTTTTTTAAGATTTATAAAAGCAGTTGAAAAAGCAAACAAAGAAAAAATTATCATAAATGATGAAAAAAAATTTAAAAATAAACAAGAAATTTTAATGAATCTTAATAGTTCAAAATTGCAATCACCAATTGTTTTAATTGACCCAACACATAAACAAAGAAATGTTCTTGCTGCATTATCTGAAGAAACTTTTGGAGAATTCCAAAAAGCATGCAAGAAATTCTTAAAAAATCCAAATATAAAATCTTTTGAGCTAAAGGAAATAAATTTTGAAAAAGTAAGAAAAGATGCAAAAAAAAGAAAGCTTGATTTTATTTTAATTGAAACTAAAACAAATAAGCAAGAAGGAGATATTGCAGGAAGTAAATTATTAAAATTTCATAAATATTTGAACAAAGAAATTAAAAATTCTTTTTACATAAAAAATAATGGTTTTGAGTATGGTGATAATAAATCTTCATTACAGTTTTTTGTTGTTAAAAATAAGAAAGAAATTTTATTTAAAGGTCCAAAAATAAAAGATAAAAAAAATGTTAAATTATTTAAGAAAAAACATAAAAAAACTTTTTCAAAATCGGGAAGAGTTTATTCAAAAGAAAAAATAAATTTTAATATTAAAAAGTTTTTAGAAAACTGGAAAAAGAAAAACAATAAAACAATAAAAGAAATGTCAATAAGTGATTTGAGAATTTTAAATTAATTTTATTTTAAATTTCCAACAGCCTTATCAAAAAGAGATGCAAAAGCTTGTGCAAAAAATTCCGAGTTAAGCCAGATTGCAACATCTTCTTTTTCTTGATTCTTAGATAAGTAAAACAAAATTTCTTTCCTGTCTATAATAAAAAATTTTGCATTAACATTTATCTTCTTGAATTTTATTTCAAATTTTTCTGAAGCTTGTTTTATTAATTTTTCATTTCCAGACAAAGCGATTTTTACTTTTACATCTGCTCCTTTCAAGGTGCCAAAAGTTTGCTGGAAAAGTTTTGATTTTGAGACTACTTCTTCCACATCTGTACAAATTATAACTTCTTCTTTTGCATTTTTTATAATTTCCCTTATCTGACTTGAAATATTTGATTTTCCTTTTAATGAAACAGAAATATCTTCTTTTTTTACTGGCTCTATTCCCACATTGTACAAAGATTCAAGTGCGTCAAACTCATTAGTAGTCTTTATTTTTGAAAGCTCAGTCATTTTTTCCTCTGCACTTTTTCTAACATTATTCTTTAATTTTTCAATGATCATTTTTGGTTTAACACCTATATATTTCATAGGTTTTCCAAGTTGCACAATTGCAAATCCTCTTTTCTCTAAACCTTCTAAAACATCATAAGTTCTACTTCTTGGAACTCCTGAAACAGAAGCAACTTCACCTGCAGAAGCAATACCTTTGCTAAGCAAGGCTAACCAAACTTTTGCCTCGTAAATATTCAAGCTAAAATAATCTCTAACTTTTTTTATTAAATCTTGTTTTACTAACATAGAAGTTCAAAAATAAAATCTTTTATAAACCTTTCTATTTGTTACTTTTTTTAAGTGAGAACATACTAAATTAAAGAACTATATAACTAACTAAAATTCCTGCAAAAATTCCTGCTGTGATAAAAGGCATTGCTGGATAGAATTTCTTTTTTTCTGCAAAAAACATTAAATAACTTAATCCTAAAGTTGCTCCAATAATTACAAAAATAGCAGATAATAATCCAAGAGTTTTTAGCATAACTCCTGCAGCAATTATTGGAAAAATAACATCACCACCACCTAAAATTGCCATATTAACTCTAATTTTCTTTTTCTTTAATTCTGATTTTTTCATTTTCTTTAATTTTTGCCTAACTTTCTTTGAGATATGAGGTATAAAAAATCCTGAAAATACTTTTACTTTATCAATTTGATATTTAGCCATTTTCTGCATAAGTCCAGAATGCCAAACAGCCCACATATCATAAATTGAAATTAAAATCAAAAGACCAATAATTGTATAGATATTCAATATTGGAACAAAAACCGCTGCAATTCCTGGATAAATAAAAAGTTCTGTCAAATTATGAATAAAAAAATCCCTTTTGTAAATTTTTATGAATCCAAGAGGTAATGCTATAATTAATGCAATAATCCATGAAATTTCAGAAGAAAGTATTCCAAGCAAAAAGATATTAAAAGAAATTCCTAAAGCAATCAAGACAACAACAAAAAACCAAAGTCTTATGAAAAATTCTATGTTAAATTTGCTGAGTAATAGCAGCAAAGAAATTGCAATTATAAAAGCAAAAATAATCGAGCCAAAAGCATAATTAAAATCTTTATTTTCTTTTAATTTAGGAGTTTCAAGTCCAAAAGGCAAATCAGGAGAATCGACTTCAACAACATTACCATCAACAACTTTCATAGAAGAATAAGAATCTACAACATAAATTCCAATAAACTGGGTAAAAATAAACATTGACAAAAGAATAAATGTAATTTTTAGATTATGTTTCATTGTAAAAATAAAAGAAATAATAGTTTTTAAGGTTATTTTAACTTTATAGTTTCTAAAATTCTTGGGACATTTGTTTCAATTCTACTAAGCTTGTAAAGAGAAGAAGCTAAATCAAGTGACTTTGAAACTTCACCATGAACAATAATTGCCCTTTTAGGTTTTGGACTTATATTTCTGAAAAAATTCATTAATTCATTTCTTCCTGCATGTGAAGTCATTCCTTTTGCTGTATGAATTTCCATATTTATTTTTACTATTTCTTCTTTTCCATCAACAACCATCCTTACACTATCTAAACCATCTTGAACTTGTCTTCCCAAAGTGCCAGCACCTTGATAACAAACAAAAATTAATGCATTTTTTTCGTTTGATGAAAATTCTTTTAAATATTCTACAGAGGCTCCTCCAACAAGCATTCCACTAGTTGCAAGAACAACACAAGGACCCCCTTCAACAACTTGTTTTCTTTCTTGTGGAGAACCAACATGAGAAAATATTTCTGAAGTAAAAGGATTCTTATCTTGAAACGTTAGTAGTTTAATTTTATTATTCAAAAAATCAGGATAAGCCGTATGAATTGAATTAATATCCCAAATCATTCCATCAATATAAACGGGAATTTTTTTCATTTTGCCTGTTTTTATTGCATCTTCAATAATTAACATTGTCTCTTGAGCACGTCCAAGTCCAAGCTCAGGAATTAAAACTTTTCCCCTTCCTTCAATTGTTTTGTTAATTAGTTTTATCACATTTTCTTCTACTTCCATTCTAGGAGGTAAAACATCTTCTTTTGCTCCATAAGTTGATTCTGTAATTACTGATTCTAATCTAGGAAAATTTGTTACTGCAGGCTCTAAAAGTCGTGTTCTTGAATATTTATAATCCCCTGTATAAAGCAAATTATGTGCTCCATTACCAATATTAATATGGATCATTGCACTTCCAAGAACATGTCCTGCATTGTAAAGAGTAATTCTTATATCAGAAGTCACATCTGTAACCTCATTGAAATTCAAACAAATACTATGTTTTACCATTTCTTTTATGTCGGAAGAATTAAACAAAGGTTGTGATGCTTGTTTATATGCAACACCAATAAAATCCAAAGCAAGCAAAGAAGTAATATCTCTTGTTGGAGGAGTCATATATACAGGCCCTTTATAACCCATTTTATATAAATAAGGAACAAGCCCTGAATGGTCAATATGAGCATGACTTATGATTACAGCATCTAATTGAGCCACATCAAACTCAGGAATATTAAAGTAAGGAAATTTCTCTTCTCCTTGAGAAGAAACATCAACTCCACAATCAAGAAGAATATTTGAATTTGGTGTTTGTAAAAGAAAACAACTTCTACCAACTTGTCTTGTCGCTCCTAAAAATGTTAATCTTGCCCATTCATTTGTTTTTTCAGGATTCCAATTATCATAAATCTTTTTCCCAATTGAATTTAAGAATTTTCTTCTGTAATTATTATTTGCATAAAGAACTTCTCTAATGTTTTCAACAATTTGACTTTTTATTGCAGGAGATCTTTGAACTTGTGGTGCCCACAAAGTTGTTTTTTTAATTTCATCAAGAATAAAACCTTGCTTTCCAATTACCATTCCTGGCTTTTTTGCTTCAATTATCACAATACTTCTTTGTTGATCAAAAATCACACTTGTTATTTCTGCTTCTTCTGGAACTATTTCTTTTATTTTTGCTTCGGTTTTTTCAGTATCTAATAAAATCTTTGAATTTGCTCTAAGTTCAATTCTCTTTTTTATTTCATTTACAATTTCTTTTATTTTTCCCCCACCTTCTTTGAAAAATTTCACATTATCAGTATAAAGAACTATATTAGCTCCTTCAAATCCTGCTTCTGTTATTTTACCTTCAAGTTTACTTGTTATATTTTTTAAAATATCCATTTTTTAGAACTCTTTTTTAAATTTATTAATATTAAACAAAAATTATTTATCTTTATATTCTGGCTCAATTGTTTGATCTACAACTTTCTTAATTCCATCTTTTGTTATAGTAAAAACATCAATTCCATATCCGCTCGCCATATCTCTTTGTGTTGAAGATTTTAAAGCTTCTTTTGCTAATTCAACACCTTGTTCAATACTTATGTCTTTTTTATATTGTCTTTCTAATAAACCTAAAACATAAGGCATTCCACTTCCAAAATTAGCATCATAATCTTCTACTTTTTGAACACTTCCTGCAGGTTCAATTGTGTATAATTCAGCAGAACCATTCTCATCAAATCCAGCAATTAAAGTTCCAACAATACTAGGAATCATTGAGTGTTGTCTTATTTGTGAATAAGTTATCATTGATGTAAGATTTGCAGCTTGTTTTACAGTAGGTCTTGAGCAGGACTTTAATTCTTTTAATTTTAATTCTGCGGAAATTATTTTTCCAATTCTTTGAGCATCTGCAACTCCCCCTGTCCAAGATATAACTATATAATCATTAAGTTTAGTAACCTTTCTTTTATTTTTATTAACAACTAAATTTCCTGCACTTGTTTGCCTATCTGCAGCCATTACAATTCCTTCTTTACAAACAATTCCAAGAATTGTTGTTCCTGTTTTCAAAATTGAATTTTTTAATTCGGCATCCATTTTAATTATATATTAATATAGAAAAATTTATCTTAACTAAAACTAAAGGGAATTTGAGTTTTATAAAGTTTTCTATTCAACAACTGAAATATTATTTTCTTTTTTAAATTTTATAACATTTTCAACAAAACCTTCTATTTTTTGTTCATGACTCACAATTATTAGTTGATTCACATCTAATTGAAGCAAAACATCTAACATTTTATCGAGTTGCTGTTCTGAAAAACCATCTGTTGGCTCGTCTAAAACAACAATATCTTTTGTTTTTATATCACTTAATACAGAATTAATTACTTGATTTAAAGCAAGTCTGTAAGCAAGTGCAACAGCTGTTCTTTCCCCCCCTGAAAGATAAGAATAATCAATCTCATAATCTTGTTGTTTAAGTATTGGTGTAAAATCTTCATTGATCATAACATCAAAGGATTCAGAAACAAGCATCGAAAACCATTCTACAAATAATTTTGAAAATTCTGACTTAAGCTTAAGCATAATGTTTTTTTCAATAGCGGAAATTAGTATCATAAATTTTTGAGACAACCAATTTTCAAGATCTGTTAAATAAAAAAGCTGTTTTTTTATTTCTTCTACTTTTTTTACTTTTTCTTTTAACTCTTCTATTTGTCTAAGAAAAAATTGAATTTCTTTTTTTAATTCAACAACTTTTATCTCTGCAAATCTTTCTTGTTTCAAAGATTCTTCTAAAGATTTTTGTATATCTTCAAAAATTTCATCAAATTTAGTTAGTTCTATAAGTGAATTGTTTAAATTTTCAATCAATAAATTCAAAGTTTCAATTTCATGTGTTAAAGATGAATTTGAATTTTCAATTACTTGTTTTTGTGTCTGTTTTTCTTTAATTCCTTGAAATTTAATTTTTAGGATATTTAATTCTTGGATTCTTTTTTCAATTAAATAAATTTCATTTTCAATTTTTTTTAGATTTTCAGAGGAGTTTTGTTTTTCTAAATTAAAAATTTCAATTTTTTTTAGATTTTCAGAATTTTCTGATTCGATTTTAATAAAAATATTATTTTTATAAGAAGGGTCAATTTCTTGAAGGCAAGTTGGACAAGTTTCAATATGATTTATTCTATTTTTTATATCTTCATTCTCATTATTTTTTATATTTAAAGAATTTATTTTGGCAGAAATCTCAAAAACATCTTCATTAATTTTTTCTTTTTCTTTTTTCTTTAAAATAAGTTCATTTTCAAATTTTAAAATTTCTGAATCATCAAATTTTAAATCATGTATCTCTTTTATTTGAATCTCCAATAATTCAATTGCTTTTAAGTTACTTAAAATAAATTCTTTCTTATTTGAAATCATTAATTTTGTTTTTTCAATTTCTTGTTGAATTTTTATTTTTTCTTCAATTTTTCCTGAAATCTTTTCTTTTTCTTTTTGAATTTCTTCTCTTTTTTCTGTTCTTAGAAAAAATTCTTTTTCAACAGAAACTAAATTATGGTTTTTCTCTTCAAGTTTATTTTGTTTTGTTAAAAGATTTATTTTATCTTCATCAAAATTCAAGATAATAGCTTCCTTCAATCTTTTCTCTTCCCTAATTTTTGATGCCAACAAAGAAGTGTTTTCAAGAATTTTTTTGTATTTATCTATCCCAAAAATATGTCTCAAAGTATTTATCCTTGTTTCAGAATCTTGTAAAATAATTTGTTTCATCTCTTCTTGAGGTGTGTAAACTGTAAATTTGTATAAAATATTTTGTTTTTTTGAAAATTCTTTTGGATAGTTTAAAAGATCAAGAACAATATATTTAAGTTCCATAACTGAAATTTCTTTTTTTTCCTCATCAATAATTATTGAGCAATAATCTTGAGAAACTGTTTTTTTCCTTTTTAGTGTTCTCTCAATTACAATCTCTTTTCCATCAATTTCAAATTCCATTATTACACCTCCAGAATCTTTTCCATTTCTTAATAAAGAAGAACCTCTTTGTCCTGGTTGTAATCCAAATAAAGCAAATTCTATCCCTAAAAGAATAGAAGTTTTTCCAGAACCAATATCTCCTGAAAGCAATGTAGAACCTTCTGAGAATAAAATTTCTTGATTTTCATAACTTCTTATATTGTTTAAAATTATTTTTTTTAATTTCATTTTAGAATTTCAAAATCTTTTTTGACTCTTCAAGAATTCTTTTTGTAAAATTCTCAGAAGTTTCACCTTCTTGTTTTTCAATTGAAAGTGAATTTACTAATTGAGGAATTAAGCTATTAAAATCAGAAGGATTTTGTTCTGAATATATTTTTATTGTTTCCTCTTCAACATTTTCTGTTTCTTCAATTTCAAATTCCAAATCCACTTCTTTTGTTTTTAAATCATGAGTATTTTTTAACATAAAATAAGCTCCATTATCTTTTGCAAATTTTTCAATTTTCTGAAAATCTATATCTGAATTTTTCCCTTTTTCTAATTCACC
>CAYMCN010000003.1:0-18420 GCA_964389155.1 Candidatus Woesearchaeota archaeon | reverse complement strand
CTCTTTCCCCTGGAGGAAGTTTATCTCTAATATCTTTCATAGCACTTCTAATTGCCGCTGCACTTCTCAAGCATCTTCTTTTCTTTCAGGATCTATTTCATGCTCGAGCTCTTCTGCTAATTTCATATAATCTTCTAAAGCTATTTTTGCAGATTCTAAGTCCCCTTCTTCAACCATTGCCTTAATTTCTGCGATTCTTTCTTCTTTTACTTCTAATTAATCACCAAATTTATCAAAAAACTTATCTATAAAATAAAAAGTATCTCCAGGAGTTGTTCCTGCACTTTATTTAAGTTTTTCATCTTCTGCAGCAATAACAAAATTTAAAAGAAATATAATAGAGAATAAAAATAATTTATCACTTTTCATTTTAATAAAAATAATAATAAATTATTATTTATAAATTTAACCTAATAATTAGATTTAATCAACTATTTATTTTTTCAATCTATATTACAACACTACTTCCACATCCACACGAACCTTTAACATTTGGATTTGAAATTTTAAATCCAGCCCCTTGTAATCCATCAACATAATCTACCATTATTCCTTTAAGCCCCTCTAAATCATATTGATTAATTGTAATTTTGATGCCCTTATCTTCAAATGCAATTTCACCATCTTCTTTATTTTTTTTAAACTTAAAACCATAAGTCCATCCACAACTTCCTTTGTTCAAACTTATATTAAACACATCATTTTCATCCTTTCTAAAGCTCTTACACTTCTCAGCAGCAAAATCTGTAAAACCAACACCTTCTTTTAATTCATCTTTTACTTCATTATCTTCCTTTAAAACCTCATTTAAGTCATCAATCAAAACAAGTAAATCTTTCTCTTCCATTCCATGTCCTAATATACCTTGCTCAATAGTCTCATCAGTAGAAGCACTGCATCCAACACAATTCAAACCAGCGTTTTTCATTACCTGTGAAAGTTTTTGGGCCTTCATAGGATATTTTTGAAAAATATCATCCACTATCATATCTCTTGATATTTTTCCTTTTAATAATAACTTAGATTTCATATTTAAATATAATAACAATTATTATATAAAACTATCTTATTAGTTATCGAATGTTGATTGAAATTATTTTATTTTTAGTTTTCGGAATTTTTGCAGGAACTGTTACTGGTTTGATTCCTGGAATTCATATAAATCTTATTGGAGCAATTCTTGTTTCATTATCTGTCTCTTTATTTTATTCTGTAAATTCAATTTATATTGTAGTTTTTATTGTCGCTATGGCAATCACCCATACTTTTGTTGATTTTATTCCGTCGATATTTTTGGGTTGTCCTGATACAGACACAGAACTTTCTATTTTGCCAGGGCATGAATTACTAAAACAAGGAAAAGGTTATGAAGCAATTTTATTAACTTGTTATGGAAGTTTAGCTGCAATTTTCATTTTGGTTTTAATTTTTCTTCCATCTGTTTTTGTTATTTCAAAAACTTATGATTTTGTAAAACCATTTATTCCTTACTTACTTATTTTAATCTCATCTGTTTTAATTTTTTCAGAAAAAAAGAAGTTTTTTGCTTTGCTTGTTTTTTTACTTGCAGGATTTTTAGGATGGAGTGTTTTAAACATGACTGAAAATTCTGAAAAACTTTTATTACCTTTACTTACAGGTTTGTTTGGGAGTTCTTCTTTATTAATAAGTATAAAAAATAAATTTGAAATTCCAAAACAAAAAATTACAAAAGTAAAAACAAAAATTCTAAAACCTTTAATAGGTGCTGTAATTGCATCTCCATTATGTAGTTTTCTTCCAGGACTTGGAAGTGGACAAGCTGCAATTATTGGAAATAGTGTTTCAAAAACAGACAAAAAAGGATTTTTAATTTTACTCGGAGCAACAAATACATTAGTTATGGGATTTTCTTTTATCACACTTTATATTATTTCAAAAACAAGAACAGGAGCAGCTGTCGCTGTTCAGCAAATTTTAGGAAATTTGTCTTTAAATCTTTTAATTTTTATTTTAGGTATTATATTAATCAGTGGAATAATATCTTTTTTTCTTACAATTTTCTTAGCTAAATTTTTCTCTCAAAAAATAGAAAATGTAAATTACACTTATATTTCCTTGATAACTCTTTTACTTCTTGTAATAGTTGTTCTTCTTTTTTCAGGTTTTATTGGATTAGCTGTTTTAATAGCTGCAACATTTACAGGAATTTATTCAATTTCTTTAGGGGTAAGAAGAACAAATATGATGGGTTGTCTGTTAATTCCAACTATTATTTTTTATTTGTTTTGAAATCTTGAAAATGTGTGACCTACCAAAAATCCAATGCCTGCAATAATTATTAAATAAATTGGGGAAACAAAAAATATGAAACTTGTTTGAGCATCGGCAGAAGTAAAATATATATAGTTGGTATAAATATCTGCTAAAACCATTAAAATACCTCCTGTAAAAAGAGATGTATTATTTAATTTTTTAATCTTATAAAAAAGAAAATAAAAAAGAAAATAAGGAACAATCATCCACAAATCAAATAAAAGTGAGAATATTACCCCATAAAAACCTAAAATAGAATATAATGAAGAAAAAGAAGATATATTGTCAAAAAATTTTAATAAAATAAATAAAATTCCGATAAACAAAACCACTCTTGAAAAATTCTTCCTGTTATCCCTCATTTAATTAAAATAATTTAAAAGTATTTAAAATCTCTTAAAACCACTTTCCTAATGCTTCTTGTTTTTCTAATTCTTTTCCAAAAATACTTTCAATATGTCTTTTAATTATTTCAAGATTTTGTTTCATGTAATTTGAAGGTTTGTATTTGTTTACCAAATCAAGAGCCGGCTCAAGATATTTTTTAATTCCGCCTTCTGTAACTGTAAAAATTATTTTTCCACCACACTTAGGACAATTTCCAGCTAAAGGAACTCTTCTCAAAATTTCATTACAAGCAACACATCTAAAATTTTGTGTGGAAAACTTTCTTAAATTTCCCCTCATATCTTTTATAAAATGTTTATTGATAACTAAACCAGCAACTTCAGCAGTATCTACAGAACGAAGTTTTTCAACAAGTTCCATTTGATGTTGTAATTTTTCTTTCATTGTTCCAAGAAATTTGTACGAAGAACAATTAACTCCTTCATTAAAGTTGGAAGTATCGTGAGTAAAACCAATAGAAACAAAAGGATCTTTTCCTTGTTTTAAAACTTCTCTTACATCATTGATTTTAATTAATGAAGAATGTTCTCTCTTCTCTGCCAAATCATAGAGTTCTAAAGGATATTCCTTTACAAATTCAAAATCTAAAATTTGGTCATCAACTTCACCAGCATCAATTTTTGAATTTAAAACCAAAGGAGCATCTTGAGTTCCCCCTCTGTGACTTGGTAAAAACTTTCTTGAAAAATTCAATAAAACATCACTCAATAACATTATTGCTGCTTCATCACCATCACAATCTCTTCTAATTGCAGCATGCATATATGGTGAAGCATACAAACCTTGAGCATTTGAAAACCCTATAATCCTGCAAACAACTCCTGCACAATTATGAGGAGCCATGCAAACACCTAATTGTCCAACTAAATCTTCCCTTTTTTTAATATTATAAAATGGTTTTAATCCGTAAAAATTTACAAGCAAAGAATCAATAAAACTGCAAATTCTCATAAAAACTTCATCTGCTTTTTCTTCAGCAGATTCTGAAGAACAAGGAAGTAAAATATCGTGCGGTTTTAATTCAAGTATTTGTTCTTTGTCAACAAGTTCTTTTCCAAAAACATCTTTATCATATCCTATCTCCTTAAGTTTTTCAACACTCACAGAAATTTCATATGGTTTAAAAGATACTAAAGGTAATTCGGTTGCATCCAATCTTATTGTTCCATCCTTATTAACTTGCAAACCATAAACAGATCTTAAAATTCCTTTTGAAAGATGTTCTATACTATGCTCTGAAGATGAAGTTCCCCGAACCCCTTTAATCAAAACAGGTGCTTCATATTTTTTCATTCTTAATTTTTTCAATGCTCTTTCAAAATAATGATTCATATCTATTGTTTGATAAGAATATCTTAATGATTTTTCATGCACTTCACATTTTTCCAAAAAACTTTTTCCACATTCATGACAATAAAATTTTTCTTTTGTTTTTATTTCACAATCTTCACAAACAGAATAAATTGTTTCTTTCTTGCATTTCTCACAATGAAAAACAGGAAAAGTATTTTTTACAATTCCTTTTTCACATGCAGCATTAATACTTCTTAGTCTTCCACCTTCATTACCTACAGGAAATAAAGCATTTGGACTTCCTTTTAATTTTCTCAATTTTGCTTTTTCAGGACGCCCCATTCTTGCGCCAATAAAATCTCCTGCCTTATCCTTAATTTCAAAATCAGAAACTGAATTTATTATTTTCAAAATATTTTCTTCACCTAAATTTTTTATTTTTTTATCCAATTTATTAATTTCCTCTGAAAGCAAACCTTCATTTTCTAACATTTTATAATCAATTCCCAAATTTGCAAATAAGGTTTTACTATTTTCTTCTGTTAAAACAATATTTTCAGTTGTAACTTCATGTTCAATTCCTAAAAGCTCTAAAGCTCTTTTTCCTAATTTAAATTTTTCCTGTTCTAATTTATTATAAGGAAAAATAATTTTTCCAGAAATTCTAGAATTCTTCAACCAAGAAATCAAAGAATTAAATTGTTCTCTAGAAATTTCAGTCCAATAAAAAATGAATTTTGGATGCAACGGAATTTTAAACTTTTTACTTATTTTTACAGCATCTTCAAAAGAAACATTAAAACAATCAATCTTTTTTTCTAATTCAGGATTTTTTTCTCTTAAATTTAAATTCCACCATTCTTCAACATATCCTTGTTTCATTAATTGTGAATTTCTGTTACTTAAATCACTAAAAGGAAATAAAATATCTCCAAGATAAATTATTTCTTCGATATCAGAATAAATTTTTTTTGCTTCTTCCTTAGTTTTTATTTGTTTAACATTTCCATTAAATAATCTAACTATTGGTCCTTCAATAGAATCACAAACAGTTGTCACACAACCTTTTGTTGGCTTTTCTATTTTTAATTGAGTTCCTACTGCAATAAATGAGTCTGTAATTGCCATTGTTGCAGGATGTATTGAAACAGCGCTAAAACCACTTACCCTTCCACGACCATAACGAAATCTAAAAGCTCCTGATCTTGAAGGATGTCCAAAAACAGGTCTTCCTGCAACCAAGTCATTAAGATAAGTTGGTGAATCATCTGTTTTTCCTTTATCTCTTTTTTCATGCAACTCAAGATAATCTTTTAAAAAATCAAAACCAGTTGATTTTATTCCGTTTTTCTTTGCATGATTTAATAATCTAAAACCTTTTGCCGCTTTTTGTGCCAAGCCCTCTGAAAAAATAAGACACATTCCACCCCTAATAAAATCAGTATCAACCCTTTCAAGATTTTTAAAATTTGAAACTTCTCTTTTTTCAGTAGGATCTCCTGCAATTTGTATTGGAATGTTTTTCGCTAAAAAATACATTTCTTCTTCTGTAGGAAGATATTGTAAATTTGTAACTCTTTCATGATAATCTAAATTTTCTGTGACATATCTCTTAATTTCATCTTCAGAAGGATCATATTTAGCATATCCGAATACTTCCCTCAAATAATCAATCAATATTAAAACAATACAACTAGCAGTTGTTCCTGCACTTCTTATAGGTCCTGAAAAATAAGCTATAAAATAATCTTTATTATCTTTTGTCTTCCCCAACTTTAACTCTGTAAATCCTTCAATTGCTGAAGAAACAACACCTAATGTTGCATATGCAAAACCAATTCTAATTCCAGCGTCAATTGCTTGTAATGATTCATCAAACTTACAAAACTTTTGTTTTGCAACTTCTTCTGCAATTTTAAAAACAATAGTTGTATCTAATTTTCCATATTCTCTTTCTAACTCTAAAATTCTTTCATCAATTCCTGAATTCATTAATTGAGGGTAAATTGTAGAAATAAGTGCAACAACTTTTTCTGCCATGCTTTTTGCCAAAGGAATTTCAACTTTATCTACAGGATCAAATCCTTTTTCTCTAGCTTCTTCAGCTATTTCATAAATCTTTTTCACATCATTGTCAATTCTTTGAAAATATTCTTGCGTATTCATCTTAATTGTGTTGGAAAATTTAATTTCATTGATTTTTCTCTTTCAATATTTAATAATTTTTTATAGTCTTCAGAAATTTCAGACAATTTAATAGATTCTCCATAAACAAATAAAATGGGATCAATATATCTAAACTTTTTTTGAAAATCTTTTTGATAACTTTTTAAATCTAATACATTCTTTTTCTCAAGTAATTTAAATCTTGAGGTTATTTCTTCATCGTTAACATTTCTTAAAATTGAAAGCACATATTCGTCACCGCCCCATAAATCTTTAGAAGAAATAATTCCTTTTTTTAAAGAATATTCTAAAATTTCTGCAAGAATTTTATATCTTATTTTTCCTTCAGTACTTCCCCAACTATAAATTTGATATTTCAAAAAATCAAGAGCAAAAGTTTTTGCAATATCATATGAATTAAAAACCATATTACCATTTAAATTAATTAATCCTTTAAGATAATAATCTGTTTTTTCTTTGCCATATTCTATAAAAATTTCACGTATAGCATAATCAAATCTATCAGCACACAAATTAGGAATTTCATTTTCAAGAAGAGAATATTTTTTCAAATCTACAAATTCATTATATTCTAAATCATATTTTTTTAATATATCTGGAATTTCTGAATTTTCTATAAATTTTAAATGATTTTTATCTTGATAGTCATCTTTTCTTGGATCACCGAAAACTAATTCAGTAACATGGGAAAATGCTGTATGTGAAACATCGTGAATAAGTCCTGCAATTTGTTCATTTAAACCAGCACCTAATTTTCTTAAAAGAATTAAAACACCTATAGAATGTTCATATCTTGAAAATATTGGTCTATGAAAATAAATTTCAGGTAGACCTTGTTGAGAAATTTTTTTTAATCTTTGTAGAGGTTTTGAATTTATCAAATCTATTAAAACTTGTTCTTCAATTTCTTCTTCACCATAAATAACATCATTTATTTTCATCTTCATAAAAATCCAAAATTTTTACTTGTCTTGTTTTTAAATTAAACATAGGTACTTTACAAAAATCAGGTATATTTCCTAATTTTTCTTGATAAGGAGTTAAAGCTTCCCAACAACTATTTGAAATCATTAAAATATTATTATAATATGAAATAGAACTTTTATGAAGGTGTGATGAAACAAAAATATCAGGAATTGTTTTCATTAATAATTCATCATTTTCTGAAGGCGAATTCTGAACAGAAGTATAAGTTGGAGCCAAATGCCTATTTTTCAAAAGATATGTCATAATTTTATAAGGTGTATTTATGGAATCTTGATTCATTAAACTAGAAATATTATTTGCATAATAGGGAAAAGAAAAACCATGATATCCTAAAATATTAAATCCTGGAAAATCTTTTTTTGCCCCAATATTAACAAGAGATGGATTGCTTGTAAGAATTACATTTTTTAAATTATAAAGTGGCCAAGCATATTTTTCATCTAAAATCGGCTGAGGCTCCATTAGTCTTACACAGTCATGATTCCCAGGAGAAATTATTATTTTAATATCTTTCCTTATTTTATTAAATAATTCTGCAACTCTTGAATATTGTTCTTCAACATCCCCAATTACTAAATCTTTTTCTTGATTAGGATAATTTCCAACCCCTGCAACTAAATCTCCAACGACAAATAAATATTTAATTTTCTCGACTTCAGATGTGTTTTTAACATTTCCATTTAAATAATCAATGAATTTTAAAAAATTTTCTTCTAAAAAAGGTTTGCCGCCTATATGGAGATCACTAATAAATAAAACATTTTCTTCCACAGGAGATTTTTTTCTTTCAAGAATTGCAGCATCTGGAAAAATAATATCATTTGCAAAAAGAATTTCACCATTCCCGGAACATTTAAACCCAATTATTGAATCTAAAGTAATATCTTCTGCTTTTTCATAAACTTCTTTTTTATTTTGATTTATTAAAATCCTAATTCTACCTGTTAAATCTTCAACCTCAAGAAAAATATTGTTATTTTTTGTTATTCTTTTGTCATAAACCATTCCAATAATTGAAACTTTTTGATTATTTCTTGAAATTTTATTTATTGAAATTAAATTGTCAAGCTCAGAATGTTCTTGTAAAATTTTTTTCATTTCAATAAATCTTTGTTTAAAATGTCTAAAAAAATCTTTTATCTCAATTTTTTTTCTTAAATAAGGGATTTGTGAAATTATTTTTACTTGAGACATGTCTCCCTGATTATCTTTTTGCAAAGGCAAATCTAAATTTTGTTTATTTTGATTTATAGATTGTTCTACTTCTTCTCTTGAAATTTCAATACTCAATCCCAATTTAATTTTTAATTTTTCGAGCTTCTTTTGGTTCTCTGTTGGAAGTAATGAAAAAAATTGTATTGTTTTTTCTTTATTTTCACTAAAAACATTTTTAGTTATAATTTTTTTTGAAGTGTGCTCTTTAATCTTCTCAAGAATTAATTTGACAGAATCAATATCATTTGTCTCTTCAAATAAATTTAAAACTTCTTTATCTATCAAAATTCCCTTTTCAAAACAAAAATTTAATATTTCTTTTGTATTCATTTTAATTAAAATTCATTATTTAATGATTCTTCAATAATCATTTTTACTTTTTGTATAAGATTATCTGTAATTGCCAATCTAATCTCCCTCATTCTACCCCCTCTACCTTTAGATATAACCTTGACATTAATAATCCCTAACATATCAAATTCTTGGATGATATCACTAACTCTTCTTTGAGTCAAAATTTCAAATTTATTCTTTAAACACAAATCCTTGTAAAAATTATAAACATCGCCTGTAAAAATGATTTTTTCTTTTTCTTTTTTTTGTGAAAGATAAGTTTGAGGATTATTATTTCTTTCCAATAATTTAATAATAGAATATAAAACTATTTGAAATTGTTTTGGTTCCGATCTTATAATATCAATAATCTTGTCTTTTTCGATTTTCTCATTTGCTTCATCAATATGTTTTAACAAAACTTTTTTTGAATTATTTCTTTCAGCTAATTCTCCAGCAATTCTAAATAAATCTAAAGCTCTTCGTGCATCTCCGTGGGCTCTTGCAGCATATGCTGCACATTTTTCAATAACCCCTTCATGAACAACACTTTCTTTAAAAACCTCATCAGCTCTTTTTTTCAAAATTGTTTTTAATTGTAAGGCATTATATGGTGAAAAAATAACTTCTTCTTCAGATAAAGAACTTCTAACTCTTGGATCGAGATTATCTAAAAAAGTCAAATCATTACTAATCCCTACAACGCAAATTTTTGTTTTTGAAAGCTCGGAGTTTAATCTTGTTAAATTATATAAAAAATTATCAGAAATTTTTTTAACTGTTTGATCAATTTCATCTAAAATTAAAATAATTAATTGTTTTTCTTTATCAACTATTTCAATAAATTTATTATAAACCGATTCTGTTGGTAAACCAGTTGTTGGAACATTACCACCTAATTTCCTTATTAATTCTGCTAAAATCCTGTATTCGGTATCTGAAACTTTTTTTAACTTACAATTAAGATATTCAATCTTTAATTTAAAATCAATTTTATTACCCATTCTTTTCAAAAGGGTTTCTCTTATATATTGAATTGAAAGAGTTTTTCCTGTTCCAGTTTTACCATAAAGAAATAAATTACTTGGTTTTTCACCTCTCAAAACAGGGGCAAGTATAGATGCAATTTGTTTTATCTCTTTATCTCTATAAATGATCTCTTTTGGTTGATAATCAATTTGTAAAATAGATTTATCTTTGAAGATATTATTCTTATCAAAAGTTTTAAAGATATTTTCTAATTCAACCATTGTTAACACCCACCTTGATTTCCTGTAGATATTTATAAAAATAAAAAATCATAGACGATATCAAAAATGATTTATATATAAATGATTATAACTACTAAAAAAGAAAAACACCTCAATTTCTCATGGAAATATTGTTTTATAATTTTTAATTTAATTTTATTAAATTTTAAAGAAATATATTAAAATTAATAAAAAATACAAATATTGTTTATAAAATAAATTTATTCTTAAAAAGAAATAATAATAGGTAAAAAATACATTAATAATAAAAAATTTATATAATATATATAATATATAATATAAATAATTATAAATATAATATAATAAACAAAAAAACAAATTTTCTTTTTAAAGATTTCCACTAGAAATCAAAGGGAGAGGTAATATCTTAATATATTTTTGAATATTTATTATAATCAATTATAAACATATGTAAAATTTTACAGAAAACTTTATAAAATTCTTTCTATTGAAATTCACATGAGTGAAAAAAATCCATTTAGTTATATATTAGGAAAAATGATTGTAACTAAAGAAGGAAAAAGACTTGGTTTTGTTAAAGATTTAACCTTTGAAACAAATAGTGGTGAAATAATCAATGTTGTTGTAAAAGATTCAACAGCATACACTAAAAACCTTAATTTAGAGAAGATAAGTGCTAATGAGCTATTAATTCCTTATAATTCAATTATTGCAATTGGAGATTTCCTTATTGTTTCTGAAGAAGATTTAATTTGAAATTCAAATGACTAGGGAAAACTATGATTCTGATCCCGAAAATAAAAAACCTAATTTGGTTTATGATGGGTCTTTTATCTCTGGTTGGAAAATAAGTGCTGAAACCATGAGGGAAATGAAGGAAATAGAGGATTCACAAAAAGCTGCTTTAGCAAGATCAAGACATATTTTTATTGATTAATTACAATAGAAATATTTAAAAGCATTTTAAGTTAGTTTTTATAATGAAAATTGTTGGCTTCAACTTTAAGAAGTTAAATATTGAAAAAACTTCAGATAAGTTTGAAAGTTTGAAAATTAATACTAATATTGATATTACTAATGTAAAACAGATAAAACCAGAGATTTTTCAATCAAAAGAAGAAATTGTTGAAGTAGAATTTGATTATTTTATCAATTATGATCCTGATATTGCTAAACTTTCTTTATCTGGAACAATTCTTGTTATGGCGGAATCAAAAATAATCAAAGATTTCATAAAACAATGGAAACAAAAGAAACTCCCGGAAGAACACAGGATTTTGATTTTTAATGTGATTTTAAAAAAATCAAATCTAAAAGCCATGCAACTTGAAGATGAACTAAATCTTCCTTTACATATCCCACTACCTTCTGTGAAAGAATAATTATAATTAATAATTTAGACTCTTGAAATAACAAATATTTATATAAATTAAATTCAAATATTTTTTATGAAGATTTCAGATAAAAAGAAGGAAAAAATTTTTGAACAAATTTTAGCCTTACTTTATTCTAATAACCTTAAACCATTATTTACATATGAAATTGCTCAAGAAATTGCTAGAGATGAAGAATTTATTAAGAAATTACTTTTAGAGTTATTAAATAAGAAATTTGTTTTTAAGATAGATAAAAACCCTAAGGGAATTCCTTACATTAGAAGGGCAAGGTGGAAATTAACTAATAATATATATCAAACATACAAAAAACACCAAAATCTTTAAATTTTCTTAAAATTTTCAATTTAAAATGGATGAAGAAAAAATAATAAATGCCTTCAAAAAAGTTAAGGAAGAAATGGATTTTTTAAATAAAAATATAGTTTTTCTTAAAAATGAGTTGTTTGAAGTAAGGAAACAACTTGAAAATTCTTCGACACAAACAAGAGAAATTTCAACACATTCGACACATTCTTCGACACATGATTTAGGTTTTAAGCCTCTAAATCCCTTAAATTCAGGTATTTCCATTGGAAACCAAGGGGCTTCGACAGACAGACAGACAGACAGACAGACAGACAGACACATAAAAAACCAACAAGAAAATACTAAAAATTCATTTGATGATGTTTTAAAGGTACTTGATTCTTTAAATGATATAAAAAAAGAAATAAGATTGAAATTCAAGAGGCTTACCGAACAAGAATTTTTAGTATTTTCAACAATTTACCAATTAGAAGAAGAAGTCCCTTATGTTAATTATAACATTCTTTCAAAAAAACTTAATTTAACAGAGAGTTCAATTAGGGATTACATAGGGAGACTTATAAAAAAAGGAGTTCCTATCGAGAAGAATAAGATAAACAATAAGAATATTCAATTAAAGATCTCTCAAAGCCTTAGAAAGAATGCACCACTTTCCGCAATCTTACAACTTAGAGGATTATAATATTAGTTATCCTCTTTAAAGGATAATTTTAAATAATGCCTTTTATCTTAAAATATTAACTTTTAAGCCTTAATTCCTTGAAATTTTGCTTTTTAAAAGGTTCTTATATGTGTTAATTTCTCACTTTCAGAGTTTCACAATTTTTTTTCTATTTATTTTCATATTTTTTCAGTTTTTTTTGGATTTTTTAAGTGTATTAACTCTCACTTTTACCTTTTTGAGGAGTTTTTCTTTAGTGTTTTTTTCAATAAACACTCTTTTTTTGTTGTTTTTTTCAGTTATTTCTTGAATAATACCCTCATTTCTTTGTTTTATAGCATTTATTTGCCCTCTAATGGTTGTTTTTTCTTTTCCTAATACTGCTGCTAAATCTTCATAACTTAATTTTAGATCGGTGTTTAATAGAACCCATAGTATTGCTCTTTCAGTTATCGAAAATTGCTCTAATTTTGGTGTTTGAACACCTGTTTGAACACCTGTTTGAACAGCATAAACACCTGTTTGTTTTTTAAACACCCTCTTAGGTGTTTTAAACACCTGTTTAAAACTTAAATTTTCAGGTTCAGAAAAAGATGTTTTCATTTCTTCAATATCTTTTTGTATCGACGATAAAACTTCTTTTATGTCTTCAATATCTTTTTTTTGGAAATCTTTATCAGAATCAAAGTGTTTTATCCATTCACCAACACTGTTTATATCTTTTTTTACTAAATCAAAACTATTTTTAACTTCTTCTCTAATCTTTTCAGCCTCTTTTTTCCTAAAAAACCAGTCAAACATATTAGTTTTTACAAAATAATCTTTAAAAATCTTTTGCTTCGACGATGAACCTTGATTTTTATCCTCGAAAAAACAGTAATTTTTTTAATTTTTTTAGTGAATTTTTATGATTTATTTTGAATTTTTTCGTTTTTTAACAAAAAATTAAGACAAACACCTGTTTGAACACCTTTAAACAGTCTTTTTGTTCATAAAGGTAAACTTAGTGCATGATTTTTAGTATAATAATTTTTAAAAAGTAGTTTTTTATCTATTTTTTTATGCATAAAGATATTAGAGGTCAACCATTGAAAGAAGGATTTTATAGAGAAGAACCTCTTGGAATGATAGTTTATTTTATTGGAAAATATGATGCAGAAGGGAAAGCAATTGTAGAAGGGGCTAGAGGTGTTTCAACATATTCTCAAATAAATACTTCAGAACTTGTGCCTATAGAAGATTTTGAAGAATATCTTAGTGAGTTAGCTGAGCTCATGGAAGTGGAGGTGTTTGATAAATTTGAGGATGAAGAAATTGGTTTAAATTTGGTGTGGTTAGGTAAGAAAAGGTCTCAACTCGAAGAAAAAGTTTTGGAAAATACTGATGAAATTCCTTTCTAAATCAGAGGTTGCACTAAGGTTGGCTTAGTGCACGAAGGCGGCAGGCCACTAAAGAAATTAATAAAAATTTTACTACAAAAACATATTTTCTAAATTTTTCACATAATCTATATTGTCACAACTATTTTTCCTATTTTCCTCTATAGAATACCTTTAAATCTATGAACTTAGTGTCCTCTAAGCGAACGTGAACCATGGTTTTATATACCTTAGTGCACATTTAAAGAGGAAAATGACTTCAAACAAACTTTTAGCAGCAATATATGTGAGAGTTAGCACAGAAGATCAAGCAAAGCATGGAATTTCCTTAGGTGCGCAAGAAGAAGCTCTAGAAAACTATGCAAAGGCCTTGGGATATGAAGTTTCAAAAATATATAAGGAAGAAGGAAAATCCGCAAAAAATATTAAAGGAAGGCCTGAGATGAGTCAACTTTTAGAAGATGCTCAAAACAAGAAATTTCAGGCAATTTTTATTTACAAGTTAGATAGGTTTTCAAGAAGTTTGAAAGATTTGATTGAAACAATAGAAAGATTAAAAGAATGGGGAATTGATTTTGTTTCTTTGCAGGATAAAATAGAAACAACTTCTGCTTCTGGAAAATTAATGTTTCACATAATCTCTGCTTTTGCAGAATTTGAAAGAAATGTTACAGGGGAAAGAACTAAATTTTCTTTAGATAAAAGAGCAAGAGAAGGATATCATGTTACTCGTGCACCTTTTGGTTATAAATTAGAAGAAAAAAAATTAATTCCAAAAGAAGATTCTTATCTTGTTCAAGAAATTTTTCAGGATTTTTTAAATAATAAAATAAGCTTAACTCAATTAGCTAAAAAATATGATTTTTCTGTAAATGGGCTCAAAAAAATTTTAACAAATCAAACATATTTAGGAAAGGTGAAGTTTGACAAACAAACACATCAAGGATCACATCAATCTTTAATTTCTTCGACTTTATTTAATCATGTTCAGAATAAGTTAGAAAAGTTAGGTGTCGGGAAGTGAAGAAATATCAAACTATATTTTTTATTTAAGAGAATCAACAACCTCTGTAAAAATGATGATTTCTTTTTACATCACCATTAGGATATAAGGCCAATTTTTGATTATCAAGTCCAAATTCCCCCATTGTTTCCGCAATTATTTTTGCCCCTGGAAGTAAATGTAATTTACGTGCCTCATTTACCTTGTTTACATCCACAACAAAATAAACTATTTCACCAAGATTGTTTGAACCTTCTGAAAAATTTACTTTTCTAAGTCCCATAGAAACTAATCTTTTTCCTTTTCCACTATCATCTTTTATTTTTTTAATTTCTTCAACCTCTACAAGAGTTTGTACAAGAGTTCCTTCTTTATTTATGGCTTGATGCGAAGATCTATTATCTCGACCATATCCAGAAGATATCCTTATTCTTTTTACCATGAATTTTAACAAACTTTTCTTTTTTTAAGAATTATTATACTAGGATTCTACCTTCTTTCAAACTTACTTATACTTTTTTCCAAACTTGAAAATGGGAAAGGTCTTTTGTTTGAAACCAAAGTCATATATCTTAAGAATGTGTATAGTTGAGTATTCCAAACTTCACTCATATTTGCTAATTCTTTCATCCTTTTTCCAGCAAATAAAGTATAAATCCAATTGATAACTCCTATGACAAAAATAAACCATCTCCAAACTCCAAGTACAATTCCGGAAACAATTGCCACAACAATCCTCATTAATATTTCTAATCTCTCACCCATGTTATTATATCTTTTTTTTTAATTTAAAAACCTATCTCTTAGAACTTTGCCTTTTCTTTCTAGCTTTTGAATCTCCTGGTTTGTATGCTTCTTTTCTTCTAACATCTGCAACCAAAAGATTCCTATCATAACTTAAAAAAGCCTCTGACAATTCTTTTGATTTTGAAAATTCATTTATCACCCTCGCCAATGCAAGTCGTGCAGCTTCAATTTGACCTTTATCTCCACCACCTTTTACTTCAATTGAAACATCAAAATTTGTTTTTCCAAGGACTTTTTCAGCAATTCTTAATGGTTCTGAAATTTTTAATTTATTAAAAATATTTAACATTTTGTAATCTTGTTTATTTACAATAATTTTTCCAGAACCTTCTGTAAGAACAGCTCGCGCAATCGCTGTTTTTCTTTTTCCAGATTTAACTATTTTAATCATTTTCCAATATCTTTTATCATAATAAATTTATTTTTACTTTTTAATTTTAACTCTATTTTTTTAGAATCTTGAAATTCTTTTGGAACTCCAACATAACATTTTATTTTTTTAAATATTTCTTTTCCTCTTCCTCTTCTATGATTTGGAAGCATGCCCCTTATTGTTCTTTTAACAATTCTATCATTTAACCTAGAATGTTTTGGACCTTGCTGACCACTTCCGACTCTTTCTCTTTTCTTTTCAAAATTTTCTTTTATATTTTTTTTACTCCCTGTTATGATAACTTCCGCACAATTAAGAACAACAATTTCTTCTCCTTTTATAGCTTCTTTTGCTGCGAAACTTGCTAATCTTCCTAAAACCGTGTTTTTTCCATCAATTATTTTAACCATTTTTTAAAATTGTAATTCCTTTTGCTGTTGGGTTTATTTTAATTTCTTCATTTATAGATGAAAATTCTATTTTGGATTTTGATAATTTTTCTTTAGCTTTTTCTGAAAATCCAAATGCAATTATTTTTATTTTTTTATTTACTTCTCCTTGAGAAAGAACTTTTCCAGGAATTATAACTATTTCCCCTTCATTTGTTTTGTTGTTTATTTTTTCCAGATTAAAATTTACCATATTTTTTCTAGAACCAGAAAGAATTCTTGCTACATCAAGCCATTTATCATGTTTCTTCAAATTTATTATTGTTTCCACTAATTCATGGCTTGTTTTTTTTCTTATTTGCTTATCTATTTTTGTTTTTGATTTCATCTTAATTAAACGAGAAATATTAATTTCCCGCTACCGCGTGAACTTGCAGGTTAAAATTCCAATAATTTTTGATTTAAAAACATTTCTAAAAACTATGCGGGAGAAAGGATTCGAACCCTCGCAGGCACTAAGCCAACAGCTCCTTAGGCTGCCTCATTTGACCACTCTGACACTCCCGCTTATTATTTTTGGAGCTAAGAATGGTTTTAAATTTACCCTTTACTAATTTTTTTAGAAACATCGGAAAGATCTTTTTTTAATCCTTCAATTGATTTTTTAAAAATTTCTCCCACATTCATTTGTCCAAACGATTCTAATGTGATTATTAATTCATCTTTAAAATTCACTTCTGCATTTTTCCCTTGTTTGCTAGAAGTTCTTTCACAAACATCAACAATCTCTTGTTTTTTATCATCTAATATAACAACTTCATTACCTTTTATTTTAACTTCATTACCTGAAATTTTCTGCTTTATTTTATCATAAACATCTTTAGTAATTGTTATTTCTGCAATATTTCTATAAAATAATAATCCTGGAGAAAATTTTGAATGCTCAACACCTTTTCCTACCTTTGTTGTTGCGGAAATTTCTAATTCTTGCCCTTTATTTAAAAAAGTTATGGGCATATCTTGGTAAATAACTTCCATACCCTTTAATTCTTTAGAAAAAACCATTCCTTCTTCTTTTGAAATTAATTTAACACCAGGATTTTTTTTAGTATCTTTACCAGGTTTTAAAAGGATTAATCCTAATCTATGCGCAATTGTTTCATCATATAACGGAGAATCATTTTTTGTAATTTCAACTTCATCAATTGCAATGATAGGAATTTTATTTATGTACCTTCTCATAGCATTTGCTAAACTTTCATTTATTTCTGCTGCAAATGTTATTTCATTTTCTTTTTTTTCTATTAATTTCATTTTAAACCCTTCTCCCTCTTCTTCCGCCTTTTTTCTTTGGGCCTCCCCTAGGAATTCTTGTTGTGTCGAGAATATTAAGTATTTTAAACCCTTCCCTTGACAGACTTTTTATTATTGCATTTGCACCTGGTCCTGGTGCGGGATTTCTTGTTTTTGCCCTTATTCTAACATATAATGATTTAATTCCAAGATCCTTTACATTTTCAGATATTCTTTTTGCAATAAACATTGCAATAGTTGGATTTGCTTTAAGTCTGCTGTGTTTTGTAACCATTCCTCCTGTTACTTTTGAAATTGTTCTTCCTGAGGCATCTGTAACATGAACTAAGGTATTATTAAAAGAAGTGTAAATATTTACAACTGCTTCTACTTCCTTTTTACTTTTTTGTTTTATTTCTTGATCCATTTTAAGCTTTTTTCACAACAGGAATTTTTTGATTTGTTTTACGTGAAATTTTATTTTCTAATGCAATGGGAACAATATATGAAGGACTATTAACAATATTTCCATCAACAAGAATTTTTTTATGAGTAATTAATTGCCGAGCGCTTTTTTGTGTTGTAGCTATTTTTTTTGACACAACAATTGTTTGAAGCCTTCTGTTTAAATAATCTTTTTTATTTAAAGTTAAAACATCTGCAATTGAATTTACATCTAAACCAATTTTTTTTAATCTATTGAAAAATGATTCTTGTTCTTCAGAACTTGCTGAAATTAGTTTTTTTACTCTATCTCTTATTGACTTAATTTTTGATTCAGATTTCCAGATTTCTTTTTTATTTTTTAAACCAAATTCTTTTTTTATTTCTTCTTCTTCAAGAATTCTTTCTTTTTCAAAAG
>CAYMCN010000002.1:0-25810 GCA_964389155.1 Candidatus Woesearchaeota archaeon | reverse complement strand
CTCTGAAAAGCTTTCAAAGATTGATAAAAAAATTCCAGAACCATTGATCGAAAGAAAGGAATTTGAACGTGAAGAACATGGCGGAAAGGAATCTGATTCTGATTTTAGGGAAAAAGTATTTGAAAATGCTCCTGATACCCTAAATGGCACAAGTAAAAATAAGGATTTTATTATTGCGGAGAAAAAGAAATGGTAAACACTCAACAAAAACTCAAAAATTATCTTTCCGAAATTAAAAAAAATGATAAAAATGGAAATAAGATAAATGCTTTTTTGCAATTAAATCCAAATGCATTGGAAGAAGCTAAAAAAATTGATTCTAAAAAAAATAAAGGAAAACTTGCTGGAAAAATTATTGCGGTTAAGGCAAATATAAATGTTAAGGAATTGAATGCTTCATGTGCTTCTAAAACTCTTGAGGATTACAAAGCAACTTATGATGCAACAGTTATAAAAAAAATTAGAGAAGAAGATGGATTAATTATTGGAATTACAAACTGCGATGAGTTTGCTTCTGGAAGTAGTGGAGAGACAAGTGCCTTTGGTCCTACGAAAAACCCTAAAAGTTTGGAATTAATTCCAGGTGGTTCAAGTTCTGGAAGCGCTGCATCTGTTTCTGCTGGTTTTTGTGATGTTGCTTTAGGAAGTGATACGGGAGGAAGCATAAGAGTTCCTGCTAATAATTGCAGTGTTGTTGGAGTAAAACCAACATATTCTTCTGTTTCAAGGTATGGTTTAATTGATCTGTCAATGTCTCTTGATCAAATAGGCCCTTTAGCTAAAAATGTAATTGATGCTAGTTTACTTTTAAGTGTAATTTTTGGAAAAGATGAAAATGATTCAATAAGTCAAAGTTCAGAAAAATTAAATTTAAATGAAATTGAAAAAATTCCTAAAAACATAACTATTGGAATTTTGGATTTTGAAATTAAAGATAAAAGAATCCAAAAAATTATTGATGAGAAAATTAAAATTGCTTCTGAAAAATATAAATGGAAAGTTAAGAAAATTAAATTAAATTATATTAATTTAGCTGTTGAAACTTATTATCCTTTAGTTTATGTTGAATTCTTTTCAGGAACAAGGAAGTTTGATGGAAGAAAATATGGAAAAAAAATTGAAGATTCTTGTGGTCCAGAAGTTTTAAGAAGGATTTTAGGGGGAAGTGAAATTTCAAAGGCAGAATATCACGGAAGATATTATTATCAAACATTAAAAATTAAAAAATTAATTGAAGAAGAATTTGAAAAATCTTTTAAAAAATTTGATTGCATTATTTCTCCAACAGTTCCAAAACTTCCACATAAAATTGGAGAAAAAATTTCTATTGAAGAAATGTATAATTATGATACTTTGACAGTCCCTTCAAATTTAGCTGGAAATTGTGCTATTTCAATTCCTTGTGGTGAAATTGAAAATGTTCCTATTGGCATGCAGATAATTTGTGACAGATTTCAAGAGCAGAAATTATTAGAGATTGCAAGAAGCATTGAGAAATTAAATGATTAATTTATAAATCTATTTTGATATAATACAATATGAAAATAAGAGCTGATAAAAAAGAGCTTAGAAAATATCTTTTTTTTGGAATAATTTTTATCTTGATATTTTTATCATTTAAAATAATTCAACCTTATCTTATAATTCTGATTTCTGCATTTATTTTATCTTATCTTATAAGACCTTTGTACTTAAAGATGAATTCTAAATTAAGTAAATCTCTTTCAGCAATTACTTGTATTTTATTAATTGTATTGCTTATTTTTCTTCCATTAGGAGGAATAATAGGAGGCATAACTAATCAAGCATATGCTCTAATAGAAGGAGAGACAATTAGTTCTCTTTCTGATAAATTGTCTTTGTTACCATTCATAGAAAATTTTAATTTTGATGTTGGAGAATTAATCCAAAAAGGAACTTTATTTTTAGTATCTCTTCTTGTTTCATCAGTTTCACATATTCCTTCATTAATTATTTCGTTAATTGTTTTATTATTTGGAATTTATTATATTTTAATTGAGTGGGATGTTTTGGCTTATGAGCTTAGACATTATCTTCCATTTAAAGATAAGAATAAAATATCAAAAGGACTTAATGTTTCTACAAAAGGAATAGTTTATGGTTCACTTCTTATAGCTATTATTGAATTTGCAGTTTCAGGAATTGGCTTTTTTCTTTCAGGCGTTAATTTATACTTTTTACTTCCTTCATTGATCTTTTTCTTTGCATTTATTCCTGGATTAGGGCCTACTGTTGTATGGGTTCCTTTAGCTCTTTACTATTTCTTTGTTGGTAATTGGTTTACAATGACTGGTGTAATAATTGTTGGAATAATATTAAGCTTATATGTAGACACTGTTTTAAGGACAAAAATTCTTGGAGGAAAAGCAAAAATAAACCCATTTATAATGCTTGTTGGAATTCTAGGTGGGATTTCTTTATTTGGAATTTTTGGATTTATTATAGGGCCTCTGATTTTGGTTTATACTATTATGATATTGAGAGAATTAGTAATTGAATGATTAATTAGCAGTTAAAAATCTTTCAATTTTTACTTCTTTATTGAGATGTCTTTTTATTAGTTTATAATCACTTTTTATTATCTTTTTCTTATTATCTTCTATATTTGTAAGTTTTAAATTTCTATTTGCTGTCGCTGTTATGAATATAACCAAGTCAGATTGAATAATTTCTTCATCATTTTTTATATGTTCTATTGAGATAGAATTTATTTTTTTTAATTTCACTTCAATATTATATTTTTCTTTCATTATTCTTTTAACAGAATCAGAAATATTCTCTTTTAATATGATTCTTCCTCCTGGTAATCCAAGAAGTCCTTTGAATGGTTTTTTCTTTCTTTCTATAATAAAACATTCTTTCTCATTTCCAATATGAATCAAGACAGTAGGGAGCATATGTTTTTTTGTTGAGATATAAGGAATTAAGTTTTCTGCTGCCTTAGATAGTTTATATGAATCTTTTTCTTTTACTAAAATATCTTTTTTGACAAGATTCTTTATGTGATATGCTATTTTATTTGATCTTTCATTTAGAGCTTTCTCTATCTCACTGAATTTTAATTTATCGTTATAGAGAAATCTGGAAATTATTTTATTCTCCATAAGTCAACTTTTTTGAGGAAGTTTTTAAATATAATTATTGTTGAGTTTTTTCATGCCTGATAAAAATTTGATGCATTATGTTGTTGTTACTGGGATTTTAGTTAACAAAGAAGGAAAATTTCTTATCGCAAAAAGAGCAGAGTGGGAAAAGGCATTTCCAAGAAAATGGACTGTTCCAGGAGGTAAATTTGAAGTCTTGGATTATGTTCTTAGAGAGAAAGATACTCCTAGCCATTGGTATAATGTTTTTGAAGATTTGTTAAAAAGAGAAGTTAAAGAAGAAGTTGGGCTTGAAATTGAAGACATTGGTTATGTTACAAGTATGGTTTATATAAGGCCAGATAAAATTCCTTGTTTAATTGTAAGTCTTTATGCCAAAGCTAAAGAAAGTGAAGTAAGACTTTGTAATGCTCTCACAGAATATAAATGGGTTTCCTTAGAAGAAGCTAAAAATTATGAGTTAATTGATGGGATTTATGAAGAGTTAGAAATTCTAGACAAGAAATTGAAAACAGGGAATATGGGTGAATGGAGTAAAAATAATTTTTAGAAAAATTTAGAATGTTATGATCCAAAAATAGGTTTTAAAAATCCTATTAAAAAACCTCCAATCCATATTAATAATAAAATTATGAATATAATCAAAAAAGGTATCCCAAAGCCTAATTTTTGTTCTTTAATGACTTTAGTAGAAAAAATTATACCTGTAATTATTATTCCCAACATGATTAAACCAAAGATTGTAAGAATTATACCTGATTGTATAAAGTAAGATGATAATACACTAATTATTAAATAAGCTGCAAATAAATATAAAACTATTTTCTGATTTTTTTCTATTAAATATTAAATCAATTTTAGTTTAAATGTTTTTCTTTTTGAGTTTATTTAAAAATTTAGAAAAACTTTAAAATCATTGCAATTTTCCTAATTTTATGGAAATAGGTAATATAGAAATTAAATGGCTTGGTCATGATGGATTTTTAATTAAAAATTTAGATACTAAAAAAAATATTTATATTGATCCTTATAATATTTCTAATGATTCAGAGAAAGCTGATTTAATTTTAATTACACATGGTCATTATGATCATTGTAGTGTTGCTGATATTGAAAAAATTATAAAAGAAGGAACTAAAATTATTGCCACTGCTGATTGTCAAAGTAAAATAACTAAGTTTAATGTACCAATTCAATTAGAAATTGTTGAGCCCGATCAAGAATTGGATTTGGGAAATATTAAACTTTTGACGGTTCCAGCTTATAATACAGATAAGCATTTTCACTCTAAAGAAGAGCATTGGGTAGGTTATTTAATTAAAATGAATGGAGTTGTGATTTATCATGCTGGAGATTGTGATGTGATGCCTGAAATGCAAAAACTTACAGGTTATAAACAGCCTGGAAAAGAATTTGTTGCTTTGTTGCCTGTAAGTGGAAGATTTGTTATGAACCCTGAAGAAGCTATAGAAGCTGTTAAGATTCTTAAACCAACTCTGGCTATTCCAATGCATTGGGGTTCAATTGTTGGTACTGAAGAAGATGCTCAAGAATTTGTTGATTTTTGTAAGGAAGAAGGAATAAATGCAAAAATTTTAGATAAAGAGTGAAAATACAAGATATATTTTGAAGAAATGGTTAACTAAAAATATCTTTTAAACAAGCAAAATATTTTTAAACACAGAAATCTTAATTTTTTTATATTGATTTATTCTACTTGGCGGTTTGAATAAATTAATTGTTTGTATGAGGTAAATTCTTATTTAATTAGTGGGAAGTATGAGATATATTTAAACCTTTCGGAGAGAGGTTTAAATTAATACTCTTCACAAGTCTGAATTTAGTTCAGAAAAAATTAAAATGAAAAAGGAGGAAAAAAAATGGCATTAGACTTTGCAAGAGAGGCAATAGAAAATACAGAAACACATAGCATTAACTTTGAAGAGTTAAAAGCTGGTAAAGCTAACATTAAAATTTATGGTGTTGGTGGTTGTGGATGCAATTCTATAACTTGGCTTTATAATAAAGGAATCACTGGAGCTACAATTTATGCGACTAATACTGATGCACTTCATTTAAGCGTTACAAAAGCAGACGAAAAGCTTCTAATAGGAAAGGAGCTAACACGGGGTTTGGGCGCAGGTGGAAAGCCACAACAAGGAAGAGAAGCTGCAAAAGAATCAATTTCAGAAATTAAGAAAACTCTTACAGGAGCAGACATGGTTTTTATTTGCTCAGGTATGGGTGGTGGAACTGGAACAGGAGCTGCACCCGTAATTGCACAATTAGCTAAAGAAACTGGCGCAATTGTTATTGGTGTTGTTACAATGCCCTTTGAAGCAGAAAAAGCAAGAATTGACAAAGCAGAATTTGGATTACAAGAACTAAGAGAAGTAACAGATACAACCATTGTTCTTGATAATAACAGACTTGTGGATATTGCAGGACAATTACCAATTGAACAAGCATTTGCTGTTGCTAATGAGTTGATAAGCACAATGATCAAAGGAATTGTTGAGACAATAACATTACCAAGTTTGATTAACTTAGATTATGCAGATGTTTCAACCATCATGAGAAATGGTGGAGTTGCAGTTATTGGTATTGGTGAATCAGAAACACAAGATAAAGTTAATGAGGCAGTACAACAAGCGTTATCACATCCTTTGCTTGATGTAGATTATAAGGGTGCTAACGGAGCTTTGATACACATAACTTGTGGACCTGACTTAAAGTTGGAAGAATTTGATGTAATTGGAAGAACAGTTTCAGAAAATTTAAATCCAGAAGCACAAGTAATAATTGGCGCGAGAATTGACAAGGAGTTTGTAAATAAGGTAAGAGTTATAACAATTATGACAGGTGTTAAATCACCTTACATTATTGGAAAAGTATCAGAAGAACAAGCATATCCTGTCTCTAAAGAAGTATCAGACTTAGGCATACAAGTGTGGGAATAATTTTATTTTTTATTTTTTTTTCTTTATTTCTTCATTTTTTTATTTTTATATTTATTAAAATATAGAATTTCATCTAATTCTATTTTTTTTCTTGGTTTTGATTTTTCAAATTCATAACCTATTGGAAAAAGTGCTTCCACATTTGCTCCGGATATTTTTAATTCTCTTTTTATTTGTTCTTCAACAAAAAGCCTTATCCAACATGTTGATAGTTTAAATTCTTCTAATTTTAATAAGAAATTTTGTATTGCTGCTCCTGCTTGTTGTCTTAAATAAATTTCACCTTTTTCTCCAAAAGAGTTTATTGTTCTTGAAGGAATTGAACATACAACTAAGACATAATGTGCTTGAGAAATAAATGGTTGTTGTGTTGCATCTGTAATTTTTTGGATTTTTTCTTTATTATCAACTAAAATTAATTTTAGGCTGTAATTATCTCCAGCCATTGAAGCATACCTCATAGAATCAATACACTCAATAATTTCTCTCCAATCTGGCTTTTTGCCTTTGAATTTTTTTACACTTTTTCTTGATTTAATTGCTTTGTCTAAATCCATAATTTAAACAAGAGAATTATGTTTTTAAAATTAGTTATTTTTTAGGCAGCAGCAAGAATTAAAGTTGGCTCTTCTTCTTTAAAGTAAGTTCTTTCAATAAATACTTCTCCTGTGTCAATTCCTTCTTCTCTTAAATCTCTAACCAATTGAGAAATGTCTCTTCCATGTCCTATTACTTTTTGGCGATGTATTGCAACATACTCATCAGGATGTTGTTTTTTTAATCCTGAATAATTGCGGTTAAAATATTTTGCATTATCATTAAATCTTTTTATTTCTTTTGCAATCTTCAAAGGGTTTTCCAAATCCATAATACAATAATTGTTTACAATTATATAAATTTAACGTTAAAATTATTTAAAATCTAATTTCTCCACCGCCTAAAACTTTTTTCCCTTGATAAAGAACAATTGCCTGCCCTTCTGAAACACCTGTAATAGGTTTATTTAAAACAACTTTGAATCTTTTCTTTCTATAGTCATAACTCAATTTTGAAGAAAGTAGTTCTCCTACTTGTCTTATTCTTGCGTGAACTTTTTTAGTTTTTGGCTCTTCAGTTATCCAGTGAGGATTTTTAATATAAATTTCTTTCCTAAAAAGTAATTTATGTCCTTCTGGAGCTAAAATAATTTCATTTTTTCTTGAATTTTTTCTTGCAACATACCATCTTTTTAGTTGTTTTTTATCATCATTTTGTTTTTCAATTTCAATTCCATATCTTAGGCCTAATCTCTGTCCAATAGTATAATAATAAATTCCATCATGTTCTCCAATAATATTTCCTTTTGGATCAAAAATTTTTCCTTTTTTTGCCTTAATTTTTTTCTGTAAAAATTCTTTTAAATTAACTTTTCCAATAAAACAAATTCCAACAGTTGATTTTTTATCAAAATTAAGAAATTTATTTTTTTTTGCAATTTCCCTAACTTGTTTTTTTGTGTAATCTCCTATAGGAAAAATCAAATGTTTTAACTCATTTTGTTTTATCCTATATAAAAAATATGATTGATCTTTTGTTTCATCATGTGCTCTTAAAAGTTCGTAATTATTTTTTTTCTTTTTTATTTTACTATAATGTCCTGTAACAACATAATCTATATTAAATTTCTTAGCCGCCTTTATTAATAAAGGAAATTTTACTTTTTGATTGCAATCAATATCTGGGTTAGGGGTTATACCTTTTTTGTAATCTTTAAACATTTTTTCTATAACTTTTTTTCTATATTGTTTTTCAAAATCTAAAGTTATTAAAGGAATTTCTAATTTTGCAGCAATTTTCATTGCAACTTTTCTTTCTTTTTTCCAGTCACATTCATTTGGATTTTTTGTGTTGCTCCAACTTTTAATAAAGACACCTAAGACTTCATATCCTTTTTTTTTCATTAATAATGCAGCTACACTTGAATCTACCCCTCCAGACATTGCAACAAGAACTTTTAATTTATTTTTCATAGAAAAGAAGGTTTCATAAAAGTTAAAAAAGTTTGGTTTAATCAATTATCCCTTGTAATTTTTTAGTACTGCTTTAACATCTTTCAAAAGTTGTTTCATGCTTTCTTCAAGCTGTTGTTTGTTTTTTGTTCCTGTACAAACAAGTTTTCCATTGCTAAAGAGCAAAAAAGTAGCATTTGGTTCTATTAATTTATAAACCAATCCTGGAAATTGTTCTGGTTCATATTCTGTATTTTCCATTTCTAATGCAAGAAAATTTAAATTAAGTTTTAAATTAATTGTTCCTGAAGCTACAATATTTTGAACAGTTATTTTTGGTTTTATAGTTATTTTGACATTTATTTTTCTTAATTGTTTTATCACAGCGTCTATAACTTTTTTAACTTGGGCAATTGATTTTGTTCCTGTACAAACAAGATTTCCTGAAGAGAAAACAAGAACTGCTGATTTTGGTTCTTTAACTCTAAGGACAAGTCCTGGAAAAGTTTTTGGATTGTATTCTGTATTTGGTTGAGTTCTTGCAAGTTTGACTAAAGGAATAGGTTTTTCCAAAGCAGTTGTTGCAACAATATTTTGGATTTGATAATTACTTTTTGATTGAGCCATTTTTAACTTAATTTTAATGGAAAATTTTATTTATAAAGGCTTCGTCGGTTAAAATATTTATAAAATTAACCAAACCTATAATTTCTTTTTTGATTGACAAAATCTTTTTCAATTTCTTTTAAGCTTGTTATTTCTGAAATTGGTTTATCAGGTCTTAAAGCAGTAAATCTTGGAAACCTTAATGCCCATCCAGAATTATAATTAGGGGATTTTTGAATCTCCTGATAAATAACAGAGACAATAATTTTTGGTTTTACCTGAACAGTTTTTCCTTTTTCTTTTAAAATTAAAGGTGTAAGTTTTTTTGTAAGTTCTTCAAAAGTTGTTCCTTGTTCTTCTTTTTCTTTTATCCCTGTCCCCATTTTTCCAACTTCTAAGAATTTTTTCCCATCTTTACATGCAAGAATAAAACTCGACATCCATCCACTTCTTTTACCTGTTCCATATTCAGCCCCAACAATAACTAAATCAATATCTCGTTCTTCAGGTTTTACTTTTAGCATATGTCCTACTCTGCTCCCAGGATTATACATTGCCTCGAGATTTTTCATCATTATCCCTTCCTGATTATCTTTTAAAGCATTTTTATAAAATTTTTCTGCTTTTTTTTCATTTCCTGTTATTATTTGCTTTGCATGAATTATTTTATATTTTTGATTCCTTAAATTTTTTTTTATTAAAGCAGTTCTTTTTTCAAAGGTTTCATGAAGCAAAGACTTTCCATTATAGTAAAGAATATCAAAAACATTTATTTCAATAGGAAGTTCTTTTTGTAATTTTTCAATATCATATTTTCTTCTAATTCTTTGGCTTATACTTTGAAATGGTTTATATTCATGTGTTTTTTTGTCATAGCCAACAGCTTCAGAATCAAGAATAAATGATTTTCCTTTTACATATTTTTTTATGTAATCAACAACTTCTGGAAATTGTTTTGTAACATTTTCCAAACTTCTTGTAAATAAAATTATGTTTTCTCCTTTTTTATGGATTATCATTCTAAATCCATCATATTTGTATTCTATTACACATGGTTTTCCAAGAGCTTTGAATCCATCTGCTATTGTTTTTGCTTTTTGTGCCAACATAGCTTTTATTGGCTTACCAACTTCAAGTAAAACTTTTTCCAAATTTTTTAATTTTCCTTTTTTTGCAATTTCAAACACTAAAGCAATGTCATTTGATTTGTCGATTGCATCTTGTATTTTCTTTGAAGTTTCCTTACTTCTATCAAAAAATGCAGAAGACATGCTTTCTTTTATTGTGCTTTCTTTAATCCCAATTCTTAAATCTCCAATTAAAGTTCTTATTAAATACAAAGACTCTAAAGGTGATGCAGAAGTCAAAAGTTCTGTTATTAATGCAAGTTTTTTACTCACTGTTCCCTTACCAACAAGCTCTGGAAGTTTTCGTAAATTTGTCAAAACTTTTTCTGTTGTTAAAATCTGAGAATGAAGTGTTGATTGCTTCTTTTGTTTTTTTAATTTTTCAGCAACTTTTCCTAAATCACCAAGAGATTTCCATTCCATGATAACTTGCTTTTCTTCTGTTCCTGTTGCTTTTGAAATTGCTTTAATTGCAAGTTGATTACTTATTCCAATTCTTCTTTCATCATATTCTGGATAAATATCTCCTAAAAGAAGATACAAAATATCTTTATCTGATTCTTTAATTGTTTTTAAAAATTTAGAAAGGATTTCTATTTTTTCTAATCTTTTAGTTGTACTGGAAGCCTCTTCATAAAACTCTGCAAGTTTTTTATATTGCATAACAAAAATAAGAAATAGATATTTTTAAGTCTAGTTATTTTCCTTTTCTTCCACGAGATCTTATTGAAGGTCTTACTTTCATTTCTTTTGATTTTTTCCTTAATCCTCTAGATTTTTTCCCTGCAGATGTTAAACCACGAAAAACCCTTCCTTTATTTCCGGGTTTTGTTATCCAATTCATTTTTTTATCCTTTTTAATTTCTGGTTTTTGAGGATCAACAAGAATCACTTCATAAAAATAATATATTCCATCCTTTCCAATTAAATATGAATTAAGAACTTCAAGGTTTTTGTATTTTCTTCCAGCTCTTTGTTCTGAAATCCACTTATAATTCATTCCAAGATTTTTTCTTGTATGGAGTCTTTTACTTCTTCTTCCTTTATTTGGACGAGGTCTTTTATGACCTCCTCTTTTAATTTTTGTTCTTACAATAATAAATCCTTTTTTGTCTTTATATCCTAGAGCTCTTGCCCTATCCAATCTTAAGGGTTTGTCAACTTTTGTTATTGCTTCTGATTTTCTCCACTCAATCATTCTTTTTCTAAGTGTTTTTTTATCAGGCTTTTTCCATGCTTGTCTTAAATAATGATACATTCCTTTAACCATGATTATTTTATATAAAAATGATTTTTAAAGATTGGGGTTAGACCAATTTGTATGCCTTTCACAAGACTTATAAATAATTTAAATTTCTCAACTCATAATGAGCCTGTAGTTCAGCCTGGTTAGAACGCTACTCTGATAAGGTAGAGGTCCACGGTTCAAATCCGTGCAGGCTCATCAATTCCCAATTCAAGAACAAGTTTCCCATTGGATAGATTATAATTTGTGATTGGGAAATTCATTGGAATTAATTTTTTATATGCTTTATTTTTTGAAACTGCTTTTATTTCAATATTATTTTCTAGTTTTATTATTGAAAGATCTTTTTCTGATTTAACTCCAGGCATATTTATTTCATAAATAACTTTATCTGAAAATCTTCTAACATTTGTATTTGGCTCTTTTTTTGGAAGCTCTGAAAATTTTTTCCAATTTCCTTGCGGAAGTTCTGAAGAAGGAATTTCTTTTTTTTCTTCACTTCTTTTTTTTGGGTGATTATGGTCAAGATTAATTTTTTTCCCATCTATAAATAATTTATAATCCATTCTTGGCTCAAAATTTTTCCCTTTCATTTCTTTTTGCATTTCATTTTCAAGCATTTTCATTGCGTTTTCAAGCATTTTACCCATCATCTTTCCTCCAATCCCTGTAAATAATGGACTTGAAACATTTTTAAATTCATTATCAAAATCATTTTCCCCTAACATTCCAGAATTATTTTTTTTAAATTTTTTACTAGTAAAATTTCCACAATTAGGGCAAAATTTATATTTACTACTTATTTTTACCCCACAACTTTTACATTCTTTTTTCTTAAACATTTTATTTAAAAATTAGTTTTATTTAAATATCTTTGGATATTATTTCTTTAAATATTTGTTTATGGACATTATTTCATGAACTTCTTCTAAAATAGTAGGTTTTGTTTCTTTAAAGATCATTCTTCTAAAAGTTTTTGAGCCTTCAAATTTTTCTGTTTTTTTAATTTCTTTTATTTGAGGAATCCAAAAAAATACAACTACAATACTCATTAAACTACTTATAATAAAGATTAATAATATTGGCTCAAAAGATGTTTTTAGAAATTTTATAAGAAATGCCCCTATAACTGCTCCAAAAAAAATTCCAATACCATTGAACATATTATAATAGGATATGGCAAATCCCCTTTTTTTTGGACTTACATTGTCATAAATAAAATTATTTGTAGCAAGATTAAAACCCACCCAAGAAACTCCACTAATAAGTGCTGGAACAAAGATTAAGTAAATTGGTGATTCAAATAAAATCCATAAAATAGGGACTATCGGGATTAAAATGGTTGTAATGTATAAAACTCTATAATTACCATATCTATCTGCAAATTTCCCCCATAATTTTAAAACAATTAATGAAAATAAAATTTGTGACAAAAGAATTATCATATAAATTAGATAACTAAACTCAAGATATCTAAGTAAATAAATTGTTATTAATGAAGCATATATGTATATTGAAGAATTTAGAAGAGCTTTGAATATTGAGAATCTTCCAAAATTATTTTTTCTGGCGTTTATTAAAAAGTCCCAAAAAGAAAAATAATCTCCTTTTTCAAGTTTTATTTTTGGTTCATAAGTTTTTTTAAAAATTCTGAAACATATTAATCTAGAAATAAGTGCTAGAAAAAATAAAATCATGAAACCAAACATTAACCAGTTATTTTTTTCAAAATAATCTAAGAAAAATGCAGAAGATATTGTTAAAATAAGAATTACAAAACCCACTATTAGTTTTCTTTTTGCAAACCATCTTCCCCGATGTTTTTCATCAATTATATCCCCCATCCATGAAAACCAAGGAGGGTTTGTCACATTCCATAGAATTATGTATATTGAAAATGAAACTAAAAGAATGAATGGAAGGATATTTAGAAAAATTCCTTTGTAAAATAAAATTGCTATTATTATTAAAGGAATCCACATCAATGATTCTAAGAAAATTGATTTAAGAATTATTTTTTTCCTTGAATATTTTTCAATAAGTCTTGAACTGAAAATTTGACTTAAGGGTCCTAAAAGTCCTGTGATTGAAGTTAGTAAAGCAACCAAAGAACTGCTTGTATTGATGGCTACTGCAAATGGCGAGATATAATTATCCCCAAAAGAATTTTTTCCAGCTGCAAAAATCCCTTCTTGAATGCTTCTTTTTCTTGAGTTATCTTTTAACTCTTGAACTCTTTTAGAATCCTTTTTCTTCACCATCTTTAATTTTCTAATAAAGTTAAGTTTTTATATTTATTTTTTCTAAGTATTTTATGGCAAAAAAATTTTATGTTACAACTCCAATATATTACCCAAATGATATTCCTCATATTGGACACGCATATACAACAATAGCTGCAGACATTATTGCAAGATGGCATAAACTAAAAGGCGAAGAAGTTTTTTTCTTGACTGGAACAGATGAAAATGCAAAAAAAGTTTTTCTTGCAGCAGAAAAAAAAGGAAAAAATACAAAAGAATTTGTAGATGAATTAGCAGAAGATTTTAAAGATGCTTGGAAAAAGTTGAATGTGAATTATGATAGGTTTTTCAGAACAACTGATAAAGACCATATTAAGGAAGTATCTAATATTTTAAATAAAACACATAAAAAAGGAGATATTTACAAAGGAGTTTATGAAGGATATTATTGTGTAGGGTGTGAAGCCTATTATACTGAGAAAGATTTAGAAAATGGTTGTTGTCATATTCACAAAACAAAAGCAGAATTAATGAAGGAAGATAGTTATTTTTTTAAGTTGTCTAAATATCAGAAGAAACTTCTTGAACTTTATGAAAAAAATCCAGGATTTATTTCTCCAGAAAGTAGAAGACGAGAAATAGTTAACCGTGTTAAAGAAGGATTAAGGGATTTGAGTATTTCTCGTAAAGATTATGGATGGGGAATAAAAATACCTTTTGATAAATCTCATGTTGTATATGTATGGTATGATGCTTTGTCAAATTATTATACAGCTACAAGAAAAAAAGGAAAAGAAAAATTCTGGCCGGTAGATGTGCATTTAGTTGGAAAAGATATTTTATGGTTTCATTCTGTTATTTGGCCTGCAATGTTAATGTCTGCAGGAATAAAAGTGCCTAAAAAAGTTTTTGCTCATGGATGGTGGACTTTTGATAAGGAAAAGATTTCAAAATCTAGAGGGAAAATAATTAATGTTGATGAACTAATTTCTATTGCAGGGGTTGATTCTGCAAGATATTTTTTATTTAGATCAACACCTTTTGGAGATGACGGAGATTTTTCAGAAAAAGTATTAATTGATAGACATAATAATGAATTGGCAGATAAATTAGGAAATTTAGTTTCAAGAGTTTCTACTCTTGCTGAAAAATATGGAATTGAAAAAACCCAGAATAAATTAATTGGAAAATTAAATCTAAAAAAAATTGAAAAATTATTTGAAAATTATAAATTTGACAAAATATTGAATGAAATTTTTTTATTTATTGATATTTGTAATGAATATGTTCAAAACAAAAAACTATGGGAAACTAAAAACAAAAAACAACTTTATGAACTGAAAGAATCTATATTAAAAATTGCAGAATTGTTATGGGCTTTTATTCCAGAAACAAGTGAAAAAATTACAAAACAATTTAATGCAAAAAAAATTAAAAAAGGAGAAATTTTATTTAAGAAAATTTAGAATGGACACACAAATAATAGAGATTTTAGGAAGAAATAGATTAATTAGTGAAATTTTAAGGAATGGTTTAGAAGTTTCTCTTCCAGAAAGGGATAGGGGAATAGATTTAATTGCCTATACAGATTTTTCAGATAAAACAGATTCTTTTATTGCAAAACCTATACAAATGAAAGCTTCAACAAAAGAATCTTTTGGAATATGGAAAAAATATTCTAAGTTTAAAGATTTGTTAATGGTTTATGTTTGGTATATTGAAGAAGAAGATAAAACTATTACCTATGCTTTAACTTATGAAGAAGCCTTTAAGATTTGCAAAAATCTTGGATGGTCAGAAACTATCTCTTGGAAAGAAAAAGGAGGTTATTCAACATCAAAACTTAGTACAAAACTTAAAGAATTATTGAAACCTTATAAAATGAGTTCTAAGAAGTGGTGGGATAAAATAACTAAGGTATAAAATGACAGAAGGAATTGTAAATTTTGATGATTGGGCAAAACTTGATTTAAGAGTTGGAAAAATTATTGAAGTTGAAGATATTGAAAATGCAGATAAACTATACAAATTTACAATTGATTTAGGAGAAACTGGAAAAAGAACCATTTGTGCAGGAATAAAAGAAAATTATTCTAAAGAAGAATTAAAAGGAAAAAAAGTAATTGTTTTTGCAAACTTGCAATCAAGAAAACTTAAGGGAATAGAAAGTCAAGGAATGATGTTGGCTGCTTGTACAGATGACAAAGTTATTTTAATTTCTCCTGAAAAAGATATAGAAGTGGGAAGTAAGGTTAGTTAATTATTTCTGTTTTTCATTCTTAATTTGTTAAAAATTCTTTCAAGTAATCTTTCTTTGTCTTTATCTGAATTATATTCTACATCAAGAATTTTTGCCGCAATTTCTTTGTAAGCTCTTGCTGATTTGCTTTTTGGATGTGTATTAACAACAGCATTTCTTAAATTCAAGGCTTTTTTAATATCTAAATCATGAGGAACCATTCCAAGAATTGGAACTTCCAACATTTCTTTTACTGTTTCAGATTGCATTTCTAAATCATCTTTTCTAACTTTTGTTATAATAACTCCAAGAACTGGTTTTTTCATTTTCTCTGCAATTTTTATTGTTTTCAAAGCATCAGTAATTGCTGGAATTTCAGGATTTGTAACTATTATCAATTCATCAGCTAATTCAATTGTCGAAATCGCTTCATTACCAAGTCCTGCAGCACTATCTACTATGATATAATCAGAAATATTTTTAAAATCTTTTTTAAAATCTTTTATTTTCTCAGGCTTTATTTTTTTTAATTCTGTAACTGATAAAGAAGAAGGAATAATTTTTATTCCGGATTCATGTTCATAAATAGCTTCATCCAAATCAGCCTTGTTTAATAGTACATGGTTTAAATTTACAGGAACTTCTGGAGAACCAAGATGAACCCCTAAGTTAGGTGTTGATAAATTCCCATCAACTATCAAAGATTCTTTATTAAAATAATTTATTGCTGCTCCTAAGTTTATTGCAGTGGTTGTTTTTCCAACACCCCCTTTTCCAGACGTTATAACAATTATTTTCTTCATTTAACATGTAAATAACTAATTTTTATTAATTAAATTAAAATTCAATATAGAATTTTTACTTCTTTAGAAGAAATTGTTTTGTTGTACTTATAAACTTTTCTAACTCTTCCGCATATTCTTTAAGCTTTTCAAGATTTATATTTATCTCTTCTCCTCGATAAAAAACTTTTAAATTAACATTTTTTCTAAATTCCCCTGATTTTTCTTTTCTAAGATCTTCAATTTTTCTGAACATTTCATACATTCCTAAAGTATTTTGAAAATTTTTGTCTTTTTTAAAAAGTTTTTTCATTTCTTCTATTTTTTTTGTAGGATTTAAAGGAACTGATGAAATTTTCTTTTTCTTTTTAGATTTTTCTAATATTGCATCTATACTTGTTTCAATCATTTTTCTCCATCTCAGAATAAGATTTATTATAATGTCACAAGTTTTTGTGTATTTCAAACTGACATAAAGAAGATGGTCAGCACTTATTTTTTCTTGAATTATATCTTCCATTTTATTAAAATTCCCCTAAGTAATTAAATGCCTGAAAATTTTGATCTAATTTTAATTAGAAGTGTGCTAAACCAAGATTTCGAACTTTTTATACTTTTCTTAAATTTTACTCACTAAGTTCAAGAATTGCTTGAGCCAAATCACCTGTTTCTTCTAAGGTTTTTTTTGCTTCTCCTTCATCTGTTCCTGTTTTCTCCATAACTGTTTTTATGTCTTCTTCAGAAATAGAATTTGATTCTTCTTGTATTTCTCCAGAAATTTGAAAACTTTCTTGTCCTTGCATCTTTATTTTTATTACAGAAGGATTTTTAATAATTAATTTTGAATCATCATTTTTTTCTATAATAACTCTAGAAGCATCAATTTCTTCTTGATTCATTCCCATTTGTTTCATCATTGCTTGCATCTTTTTAGGATCCATATTAAACATTTTAATAAATCACCTCTAAACCAATTCTAAAAGCCACTATCATAATTACAAAGATAATTACATGTGTTGGTTTTAAATTAAACACACTTTCATATTCTTCATTAAAACGCATTAAACCGCCAAATCCACTAGGAGTATTCATTTGTTCATTTGCCATATTTTTAAATAAGTTGTAAGTATTTAAAGATTTCTTATGAAACAAGAAAAGTTTAAAAGTTTCTTTAATATTTTTAAGTAATGGCAAAACAACATTTTGATTTTAAAAAAACTGAAGAAAAAATAAGGAAATTTTGGGAAAAGGAAAAAATTTACAAGTTTGATAGTAAGAGTAAAAAGGAAATTTATTCTATAGATACTCCACCACCTACTATTTCTGGAAGACTTCATATGGGTCATGCTTTTGGTGATTCACAACAGGATTTTTTTGTAAGATATAAGAGGATGAAGGGTTTTGAAGTTTTGAATCCTTTTGGAACTGACAATAATGGTTTACCAACATTAAAATTAATTGAAAAAGAAAAAAATGTTGATTCTAAAAAAATGAAAAGAGAGGATTTTATTGAATTAGCTCTTAAAACTATTAAAGAAGAATTTATTCCTTCATTTCTTGAAGATGCAAAAAAACTCGGAATTTCTGCTGATTGGAATTTATTTTATTCCACTATTGATAAGCGTTCAAGACGAATTTCACAAAAATCATTTATTGATTTATACAAAATGGGGAGAGAATATAGGATTGATGCTCCTTCTCTTTGGTGCACAACATGTCAAACCACAATTGCGCAAGTTGAATTAGAAGATAAAGAAATTGAAACCACATTTAATGATATTTCATTTAAGGTTGATGGGAAAAATTTGATTATTGCCACAACAAGACCTGAATTATTGCCTGCATGTGTTTCTGTATTTATTAATCCTAAAGATAAGAAACATAAACATTTAATTGGTAAGAAGGCAAAAGTTCCTTTGTTTGATTTTGAAGTTCCTATTTTAGGAGATGAAAAAGCTGATTTGGAGAAAGGCACTGGTGTTGTTATGTGTTGTACTTTTGGAGATCAAACAGATGTAGAATGGAAAAAAGAACATAAACTAGGAATTAAAGAAGTTATAACAAAAGATGGCAAGATGAATGAGCTTGCTGGTAAATACAAAGGAATGAAAATTAAAGAAGCAAGAAAAAATATTATTGAAGATTTGAAGAAGAAAAGTTTATTGGTTGGACAAAGGAAAATTATTCATGCAGTGAATGTTCATGAAAGATGCCTAAATGAAATTGAGTTTATTAAAAGTAAGCAATGGTTTGTCAAATATCTTGATCTTAAGAAAGATTTGTTGAAATGGGGCAAGCAGATAAAATGGTACCCTGATTATATGAAGAATAGATATGATAATTGGGTTAAAGGATTAAAATGGGATTGGTGTATTTCAAGACAAATCCCTTTTGGAATTCCATTTCCTGTTTGGTATTGTAAAAAATGTGATGAGGTTGTTCTTGCAAATGAGAAAGATTTGCCTGTTGATCCTATTGAAGATAAACCTCCTATTAAAAAATGTTTGAAATGTAGCTCAAAAGAATTTATTCCTGAAAAAGATATTATGAATACTTGGGCAACTTCTGCACTTACACCAACAATTACTTGGGATCTTTTGAAAGGAACTGATGTTTATAATAAAATTTACAAAAAACCAATGAATATAAGAAGAAATGGACAAGATATAATTACTTTTTGGGATTTTAATACTATTGTTAAATCTAAATTACATTATGGTATTTTGCCATGGAAAGAATTGTTCATTAATGGCTGGATGCTTGGTAGTGATGGTAAAAAAATGTCTAAATCTAGAGGAAATGGTGTTTCTCCTCAAGAAATTGTTGAAAAATGGGGTGCGGATGTTTTAAGATATTTGTCAGCTTCTTCTAGATTAGGTGAAAATCTTGCATTTCCTGAAAAAGAACTTGTAGCAGGAAAAAAACTAGTAACGAAATTGACTAATGCTTCTAAATTTGTTTTTATGAATTTAAATGGGTTTGATGGAAAGAAGCCGAAGAAATTGGAATATGTAGATACTGTTTTTTTAGCTAAACTTTCTGAAGTTATTTATATTTCTTCTCAATATTTTGAAAGATATGAATATTCTAAAGCTAAGCAATTAATTGAAAATTTATTTTGGAAAGATTTTGCAGATAATTATCTTGAGATAATTAAGAAAAGGATTTACCAAGGAGAAGGTAATAAAAAATTATCAGCACAATATACTTTGTATAAATCTCTTTTTGAAATTATAAAAATGATTTCTCCAATAATGCCTTTTATTACTGAAGAAATTTATCAAGAATATTTTAAAAAAACAGAGAAAAATAAATCAATTCATATTTCCGAATGGCCTAAATTTAAAAAATCTGATTTGGATGAAGAAAAACATTTTGAATGGCAAAGATTAATTAATTTAATTTCAAAAGTTAGACAAGAAAAAACAAAAGCTCAAAAGCCAATGAATTCAGAAATTATTTTGACTTTGGAGAAAAAAGATAAACAAAAATTAAAAGATGTTATTGAAGATCTAAAAGATGTTATGAATATTAAAGAAATTAAAGAAGGGAAGTTTAAAGTAGAATTTATATAAAATGGTTTTTTTACAAAAATATGGAATTAGATAAAAATGAATTAGAAGAAGTTTTAGAAGTTATTGAGAATTATAAGGGAAGACAAACAGAATTAATTACAGTGTATATTCCTGCAGGTTATGATGTTAATTCTGTGCAAAGACAACTTGAAGCTGAAAAAGGAACTGCAAAAAATATTAAATCAACCTCAACAAGAAAAAATGTTTCTGAAGCACTTGATAAGATTGTAAGGCATTTGAAGACCTTAAAGAAAACTCCTAAAAATGGATTGGCAATTTTTGCAGGCAATATTTCTAAAGCAGAGGGGCAAAGCGATTTGCAATTATGGGATATTGAACCTTATATGCCCTTAAAAATTAGATTATACAGGTGTGATAAGCAATTTGTCCTTGAACCTTTGAAAGAAATGCTTGAAGTAAAAAAAGTATTTGCATTATTAGTTATGGATAGAAAAGAAGCAACCATTGGTTTATTGGAAGGAAAAAGAATTGAAATTTTGCAGAAAATGACTTCAGGAATTCCTTCAAAAGTTAGGGCTGGTGGTCAATCAAGTCAAAGATTCCATAGAATCACAGAAGGTTTGGTAAAAGAATTTTATAACAGAATTGCAGAACAAATGAAAAAAATATTTTTCGACATGCCTAAACTTAAAGGTATTTTGGTTGGAGGTCCTATTCCTACAAAAGATGAATTTCTGGATGGAAAACATCTTGTAACAAAATTAAGAGAAAAACTTATTGGTGTTGTAGATATTGGAGATGCTGATGAATCAGGTTTGAAAGAGCTTGTGAAAAAATCGCAAGATATTTTAGCAAATCAAGAAATAATAAAAGAAAAAAAACTTTTGGAGAATTTTTTTGAAAAACTTGGAGAAAATCCAGATATTGTTGTTTATGATGAAAAAGGAATAAGAAAAGCACTTGAATATGGGGCTGTTGAAATTTTGATTTTGTCAAAAAAAACTGATAAAAAACTTTTAAAGGAATTAAGGAAAATTGCAGAAAATATTTCATCCAAAGTAGAAGTTGTTTCAACAGAAACAGAAGAAGGTGAACAATTTCATAATCTTTCTGGAATGGGTGCTATTTTGAGATTTAAGGTTTAAACTATATTTTTTAGTTCAATAATTCTTAAAAACCAGTTTTTTCTTAAATATTAATGAAAAAAGGATTAATAGCACTTACAATACTTGCACCTTTTCTTACAGCTTGTCCTGGAGATAGGATGATGGAGGTGGAAGAAGGTAATCCACCATTCACATTATTACATGAACCAAGTGCAAAAGTTAAGGGTTATCAGAACTCAGAAGATGAGAAAACAGGTGAAGCAAGGTTAAAAGTTTTTTATGAATTTCCTGATAAGTTTGGAAATCCACAAATAATTGAAGAAATATTTTATAAAAATCCTGAAGGAACAGTATATTTTTCTTCTTCTACAAGACCTGTTGAACAAACAACCCCTCATAGATAATTTTAGTTTCAAAACCTTTAAAATCTTGAACTCTTTCTCTAAATTATGCAAGAAAAAGAAGATTTGAATAAACTTGAAGCAATATTTTTTATTTCGGGAAGATTTTTGTCAATGCAAGAACTTATTTCATTTTTAGATATGAATCCTATTATGATACATGAACTTATAGAAAAATTAAAAGAAAAATACAATAAAGAAAATTCTGCAATTGAAATTGTGGAAAAAAATAAGCTGTGGAAAATGGATGTTAAGAAAATATATTCTGATATAATTAATAAATTTGCCACAGGAAAAAGTGAATTTTCAAAATCAGAACAGCAAACACTCGCAATTATAGCATACAAACAACCAATTAAACAATCTGTTTTAATTAGAATTAGAAGTAATAAGGCTTATGACCATATAAAAAAATTTAATGATTTGGGATTAATAAAAAGGAAAAAAATTGGGCATACTTATGAATTAAGTTTAAGTGATGATTTTTATAATTATTTTAATGTTCAAAAAGGAAGTAATCCTTTTGAATTAAAAAAATAAATTAAAATGCCAGAAACAATAACAATAATCTATTTAGTTTACATTTTTATTGCACTTTATTTCTTATTTTTGTTTACTTTAGTTTTTATTCAAAATAGAAAGGAGATTTTTTCAATTCCAAAATCTAATAGAAATTATTCTGTTTCAGTTTTAATACCTGCTTTTAATGAAGAAGAAAGTATTAAAGGAACTGTAGAAAGCATTTTGAAATCTGATTATAAAAATTTAATTGAGATAATAATAATAAATGATGGTAGTTCTGATAATACTTTGAAAATTGCAAAACAATTAGAAGAAAAATATTCTAAAGTAAGTGTATTTGACAAAAAAAATTCTGGGAAAGCTGATTCTTTGAATCAAGCATTGAAAATCGTTAAAGGTGAATTAATTGCAATAGTTGACGCAGATTCTTATCCTGATAAAGAAGCAATATCTTCTATGATTGGTTATTTAGATGATGAAAAAGTAGGGGCTGTTACAACAAGAATTCTTGTTAGGAATAAAGATAATTTTTTAGGAAAAATGCAATCTATTGAGTATAAGGTCATTGCTTTCACAAGAAAGATGCTTGGATTTTTGGATTCTATTTATGTAACTCCAGGACCTTTGGCATTATATAGAAAATCTGCATTATCAAAAATAAATGGTTTTGATTCTAAAAATATGACAGAAGATATAGAAGCAACATGGAATTTAATTCATGAAGGTTATAAGGTAAGAATGTCTTTTGTTTCAAAAGTAACCACTGTTGCTCCAGAGACTTTAAAGAAATGGTTTACACAAAGGATTCGATGGAATATTGGAGGGTATCAAACTATTTTAAAATACAAACATTGTTTTTTTAGAAAAGGAATATTAGGAATTTTTATATTGCCTCTTTTTTCTATATCTCTTGTTTTAGGTGTTTTTGGATTAAGCCTTTTTACTTATAAAATTTTCACAAGAATTTTATCCTCTTACTTATCTACTAAATATTCCATAGCTGCACAAACAGCTGTTTTTGTATTGCAAGATATAAATTTTAATCCCTCTGTTTTAAATTTCTTAGGAGTTCTTTTATTTATTTTGGGTTTAGCATTTGTATTTTTTGCTTTGAGATTGATTAATAAGCATATTAAGGAAAAGGAAAGTTTTTTTAGTGTTATTTTTTACTTATTAATATATATAGTACTTAGACCAGTAGTACTTATTGTTTCATTGTATAAATTTGTAAGAGGAAAATATTCATGGCGTTAAAAAAATTAGAAAATAAAAAACATGTATTTTGGCAAGCATTTTTCCTAACTATTTTGTTCTTTTTTTTAGGTCTTGTATTAGGAGTTTATTTAGAACAATTAAGATCTGATGATTCTAATATTCTTTTTTATCAATCAGAAGTTTCTTTGTATGACTCTTTTGCATTAGGAAAACTTTTAGAAAATCCTTATGTGTCTTGTGATGATTTAATATTTGCCAACGTAAATTTTGCTGATAAAATTTATGAAGAAGCAAAAGAATTAGAAAGATTTGATAGTTCAAATAAATTAACTGATTCTTTGAAAAAAATTCATAGTAAATATGATCTTTTAAGAACCTTATTATGGATGAATCTTATAAAAGTTAAAGAGAATTGTGGAAATATAAACACGGTGGTTTATTTGTATTCATATAATGCTGAAGATATTGAGATAAAGTCAAAACAAGTTGTGTGGGGTAAAATTTTGCAGGATTTAAAAGAAGAAAAAGGAAATGAAGTTATTTTGATTCCAATTGCTGTTGATCAAGAAATTACTTCTCTGAATTTTTTAACTAGAACTTATGATGTAATGGAATTTCCTGCTGTTATCTTAAACGAGGAAACTATTTTGTATGATCATAAGACTGTTGAAGAGCTAAAAGAATATTTTAATTAGTATTTTTAATCACGAAAATATTAAAAAATGCTTGTTTTCTTTATTTTGGATGGAAGAATGTTTTAATTGTGGTATTTCAGAAACAAAAGCAATATTATTTGATACAATTCTGTTAGTAGGGGTTGTGAAAGTTTGCGGAAAATGCTCTGCTAAAGAGAATGTTCCTTTAATTAAAAGTGAATTTTCGTTTCAGAATGAAAAAAAACAAACTGTTTATGATAGACTTTCAAAAATTTCTGGAGTTGATTTAAAAAAGAGAGAAGATGATGAGAGAAAAAAGCAAGACACTTCATTAAGAAATGTTGTTGATTCTAATTTTAAGGAAGATTTTAGAAATGATTCAAATTCAAAGAAAGATTTAGTTAATAATTTTCATTGGGTTGTGATGAGGGCAAGAAGGTTAAAGAAATTAACACAAGAACAATTTGCAGAAGCAATTCGAGAGCCTGTAAAAGCAATTATGCTTATAGAAAAAGGTTTTGTTCCCGAAAAAAAAGAGATTTTTAATAAAATTGAAGATTATCTTAGAATTCGAATTAAGAAAAATAATGAAAAAGCTGAACAAGAAGTAGTGCATTTAGATAATTCATCTAACCTTGTTCAAAGTGAAGAAAATGAAAAAAAAGAAAAAAAAGAAATTACTAATTTTGATCCTGAGAATGTTAAAAATTTAACAATAGCTGATTTACAAGAAATGAAAAAGAAGAAGGAAGAAGGAATTTTTGAAAATTAACAACCAAACCTTTATAAATAAAATTTCTATTTTTTTATAATGGAACTTAATATTCTTAAAAATTCCAAAGATGAGATTGAAGTTGAACTTGAGAACTTAACAATTGCTGAAATTTTAAAAGTTTATTTGAATAAAGATTCTTCTGTCACATTTACAGCATGGAAAAGAGAACATCCTACAAAAAGTCCTGTTCTTGTAGTAAAAACAAAAGGTAAAAATCCAAAAAAAGCAATAAATGATGCTGTTAATTTAATAACCAAAGACTTGGATAAGTTTGAATCTGATTTTAAGAAGTTGAAATAATTTTTTATTATAATAATCCTTATTAACCTTTTAAGATTTTTCTTCTAATGAAAACAAAAACAGAAAAAATTTCTACAGGTAGTTATGATATGAACACGTGGCTTTTTGGTGGCTATGAAAAAGATATTGTGACAATGATTGCAGGACCTCCTGGGAGTGGAAAAACAAATATGAGTATTTTAGCTGCATGTAGTCAAGCAAAAAAAGGAAATAAAGTTATTTTTGTAGATACAGAAGGGGGGTTTTCTGTTGAAAGAGTAAAACAAATTGTTGGAGAAGATTATGAAAAAATTTTAAATAATTTTTTTTTATTAGAGCCAACTAATTTTGATGAGCAAAAAAAATGTTTTTTAGAGTCCTTAAATAAAATAAAAAAAGAACATGTGAGTTTAATTGTTATTGATGGTATGGCTACACTTTATAGACTTGAATTAGGGGAAATAAGGTTAGATGAAAGAAAGGTGAAAGAATTAAATTCAAAAGTTGCATGGCAGATGAGGATTTTGTCTGAAATTTCGCGAAAACAAAATATTCCTGTAATTATTACTAATCAAGTTTATAGTGATTTTTTATCAGAAAAAGATTTGAAAAAAGGCATGAAAAAAGAAGTAAATCTTGTTGGAGGAGATTTGTTCAAATATTGGAGTAAATGTATTATTGAATTACAAAATGATAGAGGTAAGAGAAATGCAAAATTATTGAAACATAGAAATTTGTCTGAAAAAAATTTGAGTTTTGTGATAAGAAATGAAGGAATTTTCAAAAGAGGTTGGATTTAACTAACAAAAAATATAAACTATTAATTTATTAAATTAGTAAAGAGGTTTTTACAATGCAAGATATAAAATTTGAAGTTATAAAAAAAATAGGTGATACAAGTTTTAAGGTAAAAAACATTTCAAATGTTTCTAAATTAGATAGCACTTCACCGCCAAGTGTTTTTATTGGTTCAAAATTAAGATATCCTTTAGTTAATGTTGGAA
>CAYMCN010000001.1:0-30761 GCA_964389155.1 Candidatus Woesearchaeota archaeon | reverse complement strand
GCATCTGCTCCAAGAAAAACTTTATCAACTTTTTTTGTTCCTTGACTTTTAGTAAGAGCAATCATTGCAGCAGAATCTACAAACATAGTAACTTTTATTTTTGCTTTTTTTAATTCACGAGCTGTTTTTCTCCCTTGATACAATGGCCTTGTTTCTGTATTGTAAACCTCAAACTTCTTTTTTTTCTTCTTAGAATAAATCAAAGCATTAACAACACTTGTTGAATGGCAATGTGTAAAAATAACTTCATTACTTTTTATTAATTTTAAAACAGATTTATTTATTTTTTCCAAAGTATTGGAAAAATGTTTTAAAATTTCATTATAAGGTTGTTTTTTATTTAAAATATTTACAAGTAATGGTTCTGTAGGTCTTAAAGAAATTAATTTTTTCTTTGAAGATTTTGTAGGAATTAAAAAATAAGCTTGTAAAGCAGATTTTGCTATATTTGTTGCTCCTTGAATTTTAATTTCTTTAATGTCTTTTACAATTTGATTAAATCTCTTTTTTTTATTTTTCATTTTAATATATATTCTTAAAACAGAGAACATTTAAAAATTCTTTTTTTCTTGTAAAAACATGTTAGAATCAATTATCAACCCAAAAAGAACTGAAAAAGGTCCTTTCAAAATGTTTTTTGTCGGATTGATTTATGCTTCCCTTTCTTTACTCCTTGTTAAATGGTTTTTTTCAGGTAATACTGTCTTATACCAATATGCAGGAATACTTGTTGTAACATTTTCGGTTATGTTTTCATTACCTTTTATGTATTTCTTGTTCAAAAAAGAAGAGGAAGAAACTGAGCAAGTTGAAGGTTTTTTTGGTGTCTGGAAAATGCACAGTGATGCGCTTTATGCATTTATGTGGCTTTTCTTAGGATTTATTGTTGCATTTTCGCTTCTAAATAATGTTTTACAAGATCCAATTTTATTCAATGCCCAAGTAGAAACATATTGTGCAATAAATAGTCCTGGAGATGTAGAAGATTGTGTTTTAAGAAATTCTTTTTCATCAGCAGCAACAGGAGCTGTAACAAAAGAAATGAGGTTTTTATCAATAATAAGCAATAATATTATTGTTATGATTTCCACATTAATTTTATCATTAATTTTTGGTGCGGGAGCGATATTTATTCTAGCTTGGAATGCAAGTGTTATTGCAGCAGCAATTGGTATTTTTACAGGTTATGATTGGAAAGAAATCCCTATTGGAATTTCAAGATATATGATTCATGGATTTCCAGAAATTGCAGCTTATTTTGTGACAGCCTTAGCAGGCGGGATTTTTGGAGTAGGTGTAATAAGAAATGGGATAAAAAACAAAATTTTCTTAAGAATTTTAGAGAATACTGTAATGCTTCTTTTTATAGCAATACTCTTATTGATTATTGCAGCAATAATTGAAGTATATTTCACACCTTTATTATTTAATTAAATTAAGTTTCTTTTCACAAATTTTAAAAGTATTAAATAATATTTTATTAAAATGAAACTCTTATTTTTAGCAATAATTTTTGCAAGTTTTTTATGTACATATTTGATTCTTCCTTCTTGGATAAAAAAATCTCATTTAAATGGTTTAGTAGGAAAAGACATGCATAAAAAAGACAAAAGAAAAGTTGCAGAAGGTGGGGGAATTGCGGTTTTAGCAGGAGTTTCTTTAGGAATTTTATTATATGTTGCTTTGAATACTTTTTATTTTTATAACAATGAAAAATTAATTTATATTTTTGCATTGTTAAGTGTTTTATTCATTGCATCAATTGTTGGGATTGTTGATGATTTACTTGGATGGAAAAAAGGGTTAAGCAGAAAAATAAGAATAATAATTATATTGTTTGCAGCAGTTCCCCTTATGGTTATTAATGCTGGAACTTCAACAATGTCCCTTCCTTTTTTTGGCGCAATAAATTTTGGAATTCTTTACCCACTCTTAATAATTCCTCTAGGGGTTCTAGCAACAACAGTGACTTTTAATACACTTGCAGGGTATAATGGATTAGAGGCGAGTCAAGGTATATTGATATTATCTGCCTTATCTCTCGTAACTTATCTTACAGGAAATGCTTGGCTTAGTTTAATTATACTATTTATGGTTGCTTCTTTAATTGCATTTTACATTTTTAACAAATATCCTGCAAAAATATTTCCAGGTGATATTTTAACCTATTCAACAGGTGCCTTAATTGCATCTATTGCAATTTTAGGAGATATTGAAAAAATAGCAATTTTCTTTTTTATCCCTTATATAATTGAGGCTGTCTTAAAAACCAGAGGAAAATGGGAAAAAGAAAGTTTTGCAAAATTAAGTAAAGATGGAAGTTTGGAAATGCCTTACAAAAAAATTTATGGTTTAGAACATTTAGCAATTTATATCTTAAAAAAAATAAAAACAAGTAAAAAAGTTTATGAAAAAGAAGTTGTTTATTTAATCAATGGATTTCAAGTATTAATAATAATTATTGGATTTTTAATATTCATGTAAATCATGAAACCAAAGCTTTAAAATAAGATTTATTTTTAATTTAAAATGAGTGATGAACTTTCTTTTAATGTTGATAAAGTATCTGATATGTTTAGCCAAACAATGAAGTTCTTAAAAAATAAAAAAGTTATTAGTTTAATATTTATTCTTTTATTATTAGCCACAATAGTCTTTGGAACATGGATAAGAGTTCAGAATCATGATTTTCTTAAAGATTCTACTACAGGAGAATATATTCCTTTAGCATTAGATCCTTTTTATTTCTTAAGGGTTGCCGAAACAATTCTCGAGCAAGGAAGTCTTTCTGAATTTGATTCAATGAGGTATATTCCTGCAAAAGTGGAATTCTCACCAGAAATTCATCCGCATATTGTGGTATTTATGTATAAAGCAGCAAATATTTTTGGAGATTTTAGCATTCAATATATTAATATTATTTCCCCTGTTATTTTCTTTGCCCTATCACTGATTGTTTTTTTCTTTTTAATATATTTTTTAACAAAATCTAAAATCACTGCACTTTTAAGCAGTTTTTTTCTTTCAGTAATTCCTGCTTACCTTTATAGAACAATGTCTGGTTTTTCAGATCATGAATCAATAGGAATGCTTGTATTTTTTTCAGTAATGCTGGTTTATACTTTAGGATTAAAATCTCTTGAAAAAAATAATTTATTGAAAATCTCTTTATTTAGCATTGCTTCTGGATTTTTAACTGCATTAACAATCACAACATGGGGTGGAGTTGCAAATCTTTTGTTTGTAATTTTTCCATTAAGTTTTTTTATTTTTTGGATAATAAAAACAAAGAATATTGAAAATAAAAATTTCTTGAAAAATTATATAATTTTTTATTTTATGTGGTTTTTTTCAAGTATTTTATTTAGTTTGATTTTAGGAAACTCTCTTTCACCAGTTCTAAATAGATATGTTTTATCTACAAGCGGATTAATTAGTTTATTTGTTTTAGGATTTTCTTTTATAGATTATTTATTAATTAATTATGGAAGAAAAATAAAATTCTTTGTAGGGAAAGAAAAATACAGGATTTTATTTAGTCTTGCCACAATAGTTTTTTTAGGAACTATTCTTCTTTTATTCAAGGGGGAAAGTATTCTTTTCTTAATTTCTAATATCTTTGATAAATTCTTAAATCCTTTTGGAGCTGCAAGAACAGGATTAACTGTTGCTGAAAATGCCCAACCATATCTTAATCAATGGATAGAACAATTAGGGAAAATATTTTTCTGGCTTTTTTATTTTGGAATGGTTTTTGTAGGTGTTGAAATTTCAAAAGGAATTGGGAAAAAGAAAAATAAGATTCTTTTTGTTTTGTTTTGGATAATAATGATTTCAGGAATTTTATTCAGCAGAATTTCTCCTTCTTCATTATTAAATGGAACTAATTTTATAAGTAAATTGTTTTACCTTAGCGGTTTAATTTTATTTTTAGCATATATTACATGGGTTTATTTCAATGATGAAATCAAAATAAAACCAGAAATGATTTTAATTGCTTCCTGGCTTTTGCTTATGATTATTTCAACAAGAGGAGCAATAAGAATGTTCTTCCTTATCACTCCTTTTACAGTCTTCATGGCTTGTTTTTGTATTGTAAAATTATTTAATTATTGGAAAAAATCAAAAGATGATTTTTTTAAAATGATTTTTGCTATACTCTTAATTATCTCCATTGTAGGGCTAATAATGAGTGGAAATAATTTTATAGAAGGATCAATCTTCCAAGGAAAAAATGTAGGCCCTTCTGCAAATTTTCAGTGGCAAAATGCAATGTCATGGGTAAAAGAAAATACTCCTGAAAATTCAATTTTTGTTCATTGGTGGGATTATGGTTATTGGGTTCAGTATTTAGGGCAAAGGCCAACAGTAACAGATGGGGGACATGCTATTGGGTTTTGGGATCATTTAATTGGGAGATATTTATTAACAACTACTAATCCTGAAACTGCATTAAGTTTTATGAAAACACAAAATGTTTCTTATCTTTTAATTGATCAAACAGATTTAGGAAAATATCCTGCTTATAGTAAAATAGGAAGTGATGATAATGGTGAAGATAGACTTTCACAAATTTCTATAATGGTTTCAGACCCAAGTCAAATTCAAGAAACAGCAAATGGAACAATAAGAATCTACCAAGGTGGAACCCCTGTTGATGAAGATATAATTTATGAAGAAATATTTTTACCTTATGGAAAAGCAATAGCTGCAGGGATTATTTTAGAATACTCTGAAAATGATGGTTCTACTTCATTTAATCAACCACAAGGAGTTTTTGTCTATAACCAAGAGCAAATAAATATTCCTATGAGATATCTTTATTATAATGAAGTAATAATTGATTTTGGAAATGGTTTAGAAGCAGTTGCAAGAATAATTCCCAAAGTAAATCAGAATAATCAACAAATTCAAATAGATAGTTTAGGTGTTGCAATTTATCTTTCTCCAAAAGTCTCAAAAAGTTTGTTTGCACAACTTTATTTACTAGATGATGTGTTTAAAAACTATGAAACTCTAACACTTGTTCATTCAGAATTAGATCCTTTTGTATTGGACATTAATTCGCAAGGAGGTAATTTGAAAAATTTTGTATTTTATCAAGGATTGAGAGGACCAATAAAAATATGGAAAGTTGATTATCCTTCAAATATTATTACAAAAGAAGAATTCTTAAGAACAGAAGGGGAATATGCAGAGTTTGATAATTTAAAGTTTACAAAATAATCTTATAAGTAAAATATAGTGTAAACAACTTTCATAAACTTTAAGAATAAAAAAAAGATTAAAAATTATGGTTGATTATAAAATTTCTATAATTATTGGAACAAGAGCTGAATTAATTAAAACTTTTCCTTTAATGCTTGAATTCCAAAAAAGAAATATTCCTTATTACTTTATTCATACAGGGCAACATAGCCTCAAAAATTTATGTGAAATTTTTTCAGTAAAAAGACCTGATGTGGTTTTAACTAGAGCACCAAAAAAAAGTTCGAAATTTGATTCTAAACAAGTTAAAGCAATTTTATGGAATTTATCCCTTATTCTTAAAATAAGAAAAGAATTGAAAAAACTAAAGAATTTGAGATATGTTTTTTATCATGGAGATACCATGACAACTGCCTCTGCTTCAATTGCTTCTTCAGAATTATTAAATCCTTTTAAGAAATACAAAAATGTTCATTTAGAAGCAGGATTAAGAAGTGATGATTTATTTGAGCCTTTTCCTGAAGAAATTTCAAGAAGAGTAGTTGGTAAATTCTCTGATATTTTATTTGCAGTTTCTAATAGAAGTGAAAAAAATTTACATAAATATAAAAATATAAAAAAAATAATAAAAATAGGGAATACAATTATTGATTCTGCAGATATTTCATATAAGATTGCTGAAAAAGAAAAAATTAAACCATTATCAAAAGAAAAATTTGCATTGATTTCTGTCCATAGACATGAAAATATAAAAAATAAAGAAAGATTAAAAAAAATTGTAAAAATCTTAATGTCTTTAAAAATTGAATCTTATTTTACATTGCATGATAATACAAAAAAACAATTGATTAAATTTAATCTTTATGAAAGATTAAAACAAAATGAAAATATTAAAATTATTGAAACATTGGAATATGTTAATTTTATTTATCAGGTAAAAAATTGTTCATTAATAATATGTGATGGCGGTTCTTTACAAGAAGAAAGTTTAATTTTCAAGAAACCTTGTATTATTTTGAGAAAAGCCACAGAAAGACAAGAAGGTTTAGAAACAAATTTTCAGTTTTTGTCAAAACTCAATGTTAAAAAAACAAAAGAAAAAATAAATGAATTTTTAGATAAAAAATTTAAGATAAAAGATTTTGAAAACCCTTATGGAAAGTTAGGTATAAGTAAAAAAATTGTAGAAATTTTAAGATGAAAAAAATAAAAGTTTATCTTCAATATCCTTGGAATGTTTCAGATTCTCAATATTATAAGTCCATGATTAAAAATCCTCCTGAAGGCATTGAATATTTACCAAAGAACCAAAAAGCAGGAACAATCATTAATAAAAAAAGATTAATTATAAATAATTTAAAAGAAAATTTGCGTAGATTTATTGAATTCTTTGATCTTCCAATAGTAAATTCCCACAATACAAATTATTTTGGAGATTTTGATATCATACATTATGCTCACTGCTTAAGTAAGGAAAATACAGGAAAACCATGGATTGCAGATTTTGAATCTGTATGGCAAATGTGGATTTCTGGAAGAGATACAAAAATTGGTAGAAAAAGAGTTAAAAAAATCTTGGGGAACAAAAATTGTAAAAAAGTACTCGCATGGACAGATTCTGCAAAAGATGAGATTATAAAAATATTTCCGGAAATTAAAGACAAGGTAGAAGTTGTTGGTTTTGGACAACCTATTCAGAAATTTAAAAAGATAAAGAAAAAGAATATTAGTCTTCTTTTTATTGGAAGGTATTTTGAATGGAAAGGAGGAGTCCACGCTGTCGAAGCAATGGATAAGCTTACAAAAAAATATGAAAATGTTGATGCAATAGTTATCTCTAAAACTCCTAAAAAAATATTAAAGAAATATTCTAATAATAAAAAGATAAAATTTTTTGAATTAATATCTCATGAAAAACTTATAAAAGAAATCTTCCCTTCATCAGATATTATGATTTACCCAGGATATAGTGATACTTTTGGTTTTATTTTCCCTGAATCACTTTCATTTGGAATTCCTGTTGTTACTATTGATGGAGTTGCAAGAAAAGATCTTATTGAAGATAAAAAAACAGGGATTGTTATTGAATCTAAAAAAAGACCTGGTTTCGAAGAAATTTGTTTATCAAAGTCTAAAATTGTGGATAAACTTATTGAAAAAAGGCCAAGTTTTGAGGAAATTTGTTCATCAAAATCTAAAATTGTGGATAAACTTATTGAAGAAACCTCAAAATTAATTGAAAACAAGAAATTAAGAGAGAAAATGTCAAAAAATTGTTTAATGGAAGTAAAAAATGGAAGATTTTCCATTGAAGAAAAAAATAAAAAATTAAGAAAAATTTATGAAGAAGGATTGAAGTAAAATATTTATTAAAAATGGATAAAGAAAATTTTAAGATAACAAATTGTAGATTATGTGGTTCTGAAAAATTAAAATATATAATCTCATTAGGAGACCAACATATAGTTAATTTTGTTAAATCTAAAGAAGAACCTTGTATCACATGTCCTTTAGAATTGATTTTGTGTGAAGATTGTAAATTTCTTCAATTAAGACATAATGCTTCTTCCGAATCAATGTGGGGAGACCAATATTGGTACAAATCATCTATAAATAAAATGATAAAGGAAGATCTCAAAGACATTGTTGACAAAGCAAAAAAATTAATTTCTCTTGAAGAAAAAGACATTGTTGTTGACATTGGTTGTAATGATGGAACAATGCTTGGATTTTATGATAAAGACAAGTTGGATATTGTTGGTTTTGAGCCTTCAGGAAATGTAGCAAAAGAATCTGAACAAAAAGGATTTAATATAATTAATAATTTTTTTAATGCTGAAAATTTTAAAGAAAAAATTCCAAATAGAAAGGCAAAAATCATAACCGCTATTTCAATGTTTTATGATTTAGAGAATCCAAACAAATTTTTAGAAGATATTAATGAAATTTTAGATGAAAATGGTTTATTTATAATTCAACAAAATTATTTAGTCACAATGCTTGAAAATAATGCTTTTGATAACATATGTCATGAACATAGAGGATATTATTCTTATTATTCGTTAAAAAATTTATTAGATAGGCATAATCTTGAGGTATTTGATATAGAATTAAATGAAATAAATGGTGGAAGTATAAGAACTTATATTAGGAAAAAAAATAACCAAGAAATAAAACCTTTTGATGGTTCTGAGATTAGAATTGATGAGATTATTGAAAGAGAGAAAAATCTTAATTTAGAAAATGTAGAACCTTACCAAGACTTTGCATCAAGAATAGAATCTATAAAAAAACAATTATTAGATTTTATAAAAAATGAGAAAAGTAAAGGTAAAAAAATATATGGTCTTGGAGCTTCAACAAGAGGAAGTGTTTTATTGCAATATTTTGAGTTAGGTCCAGAACTTATTGACTATATTTTTGATAAAAATCCTGATAAAGAAGAAAGAATGGTCGCAGGTTCATGGATACCTATAACTCATCCAAAAAATATAGAAAAACATAACCCAGATTATCAAATTGTATTAATTTGGCATATTTTTGAAGGGATAGGTGATGATGAAAAAGAATTTTTAAAGAAAGGTGGAAAATTCATACTTCCACTTCCTGAATTCAAAATAATTGATGAAATTAATGATTAATATTATTAAGATGACAAACAAATTAAAATGTTTAAAATGTAAGTATAAATGGAAACCAAGAACAAAAGAAGTTAAAACTTGCCCAAGATGTAAAAGTTATACATGGAATAAAGAAAAAGTAAGAAAAGAAATTACTAATATATGGGATACTAAAATAAAGAAAAAAAAAGTTATTAACAAAAAAGAAGAATCTATTTATGTTGAGGGAAAATCTTGGGGTGAACAAATGGAAAAATTAGACAATTAAATATGTTTTTTCCATAAATCTCCTTTAATCTTTGTTCCTGTTAATTTTGATTTATTTATTTTCTTTAACCATTTTCCTTTATTAAGTGAAACATCCGAAATATTATCAAATATAACTGGAATTGAATCTTGTCCAAAATCTATAGCAGAATCTTTTGCAATTTTTCTTAAAAATTTATAATCTTTTTCTAATTGTTTTTTTCTTTCAATAACATTAAGTTTTTTCATTCCTGAATCAAAATCTCTAAATGTTTCTACTGCAAAACCACTCTCACAATTTAATTTATTTCTTTTTTCATCTATCCAACATCCTAAAGTAATTGGTTTTGTTGTACTTCCACCAAAACGAGAATTTATTTTATTAACATATTTGTTAAATTCTGTTTGATTAATTTTATTGTTTGAATTGTCTGCTTTTGGATAAATTATTGTGAAATGTGCTTCTCCAACAGACTTTTTACATACTTTTCTGTTCCAATTCTTTTTTAAATTACAATTTATCATTTACACACCTTCTTTAAATCATCTTTAAGAATAGTAACTTTTCCTTCTGTAAATTTAATATCACAGACTATTTTATCCATTACTTTGACACATTTTTTAGATTTAAATCTACCTAAATCTTCAAAAATAAAATGGCAATAAGAAAAGGAAGCAAAGTAAAATATAAAAGAATAGTCACAAATAAACCTAAAAAGAAATATACTTGGAGTGCAGGGGTTGTAAAATACAAATATACAGGTGGAACACCAAGAAGAACGATTGTAAGTGTAAAAGGTTCTAATAATAATACTTATATTCTTGATAAAAAAGATGTTAAGAAAGTAATAGATATGAATAGGGGAAAAAGATGAGAAAAAAATTAGCAAAGAATAAATCAAGGAGGTTAAAATGACAGAAAAAATAGATTATCATGAATTATTGAAGAAATTAAGACAAGAATTAATCTTAAATGAAAGTGAAAAATATCCTTTACAATTTATAGAAAGATTAAATATTGATATTTCATAGATAGATTTATAAATTAATGATTAATACTTTTTTTAATAATCTTCAAAGCTTCTTCAAAAGGAGTTGTTTTAATATCTAAAGAATTTATTTTAGAAATATCTAATGTTGAATTTTTAGGAGATTTCACAATCCAATCTGAACTATCAACAATTTTTATATTGTTTTCTGCATTTACCAATAATGCAAGTTTTTTTAAAAAATCTAAAAAATTAATCTTTTCAGGACCTCCAATATTAAATATTCCTGATTTCCTTTTTTCTAAAAGTTTTGAGATAATTTCAGGTATATCATTTATGAATGTGGGGTTTCTTAATAAATTTGTATAACCCACTTCAATAACTTCTTTTTCAAACGTTCCTGTTCCAAATTTTATTTGATTAATATTATCATCATATCCATACATTGGTTCTGTTCTTATCACAATTGAATCTTTTAATTTCAAAACTTTTTCTTCTGCAAGAATTTTATTTTTTGCATATTCATTTTCAGGAAAAGGTTTGTCTGTTTCTTTATAATTTCCATTTTCACCATCAAAAATGTAAGAAGAAGATATGAAAACCATTTTAGCATTAATTTCTTCACAAGATTTTGCTATATTTTCTGCAGTTGTGTAATTTAGTAACCTACATTGTTCAGGATTTTTTTCACAAGCAACAGAACTTGTCAAAGCAATTGTGTCTATTACAATGTCTGGTCTATGTTTTAGTAAAAAATCTTTTACATCTTCAAATTTTGTAGCATCAAGATAATACAATTCTTCTTCTTCTTCTTTTTCAAAATAAGTCCCAATAACATTATGATTCTTTGATAAATACTTAAATAATTTTTTTCCTAAAAAACCAGAAGCGCTTATTATTGCTATTTTCATTTTAGTGATTCATAAAGTTCTTTGTATTTTTTTGAAATTGGAGTAAGACTATTTTCTTTGAAAAAATTTTCACACCCTTCGATCATCTTATTGTAATTTTTTGGTTTCATTGATTCTTTAATTATTCTCGAAAAATCTTGGTCTTCTTCTGCTGTTTTGATACAATTGTAATTTTTTTCAATTTCTTTAAAATATCTTACATTACTAGCAATTACTGGTTTTTTCATTGCCATAGCATCTGCAAATATCCCACTACCAATCTCTTCTTTATAGGGTAAAAGTATTAGATCTGCAGCAGAAAAATATTTCCACCAATCTTCATATGAAATAAATCCCAAATCAAATCTAACAAATTTTTCAAAATTGTTTTGTTTTACTATATTTTGATTGAATTTTAAGAAATTTTTTATTCTTTCCACATTTCTATCATTAACAGAATTGGGATTTGTTGCAACAAGAATTGTTTTTCCAATTTTATCTGCTTGATTGAGAATTATATCATGGCCATGATCTGGAATCATTGTCCCAATTAACAAATAAACCGGCCCTGATAAATTAAATTCTTTCTTTGTTTTTATTTTATCTGTTATTTTTAAATCCTCTATGATTGCATGAGGCAAAACTTTTATTTTTTCTTTTGAAATAGAATATTCATTAATTAATATTTCTTTGAAAAAATTTGCATGAACTATTATTTTATTTGAAGTTAAATTTATCCATTTGTTTTGAATTTTGTATAGTAATTTTCTAAGGAAATTTTTTATTGACCCTCCTTTAAATGTTGTTTTTTGTGAAGGAACAGTATGCATTGTCACAATAAGAGATTTTTTCTTGAATATACCTAAAAAAGAAAAAACCACAAAATAAGGCAAGCCATATAATCCAAGCATATTGTATTCGTGTTGTATATGAATAATATCATGCTTTAATAATATAAAAAAATTCCTAAATAAGGTAAGAGGTTTTCCAGCCATAAAAGTTATTTCATCAAAATCCACATCTTGTTTTTTTATATTTTTTATAAGATCTGAAGAATATTTTGAAATTCCTTTTTCTGATAAAGGATCTGGAAAAACCATTGCTACTTTCATAAAAAACAATTATCAAAATGATTTATAAAATTTGTGAAGAATTTAGTTTCATAATATTTTTAAAAGATTTCTTTCTGTAAAAAGATAAACTAAAAGATACAAATCTTTAAGAATTAAAATATAAACTTTTTTTAATGGAATCAAGTAATTTTTCAACAGAAATCACAGAACTTAAAAATAGGGTTTTAGAAACATTTGAAAATTTTGAAAAGAAAGAAAATGGAAAAACAGCATTAATAACAGGAATTACAGGACAAGATGGATATTATCTAGCAAAATTTTTGCTTGAAAAAGGCTATGAAGTTTATAGTATGTACAGAAGAAGTAGTTTGGACATAAATGAACGAATTGATGAAATTATAGAAGATATCAAACTTGTTGAAGGGGATATAACTGATGCTGCATCAATCATCAGAATTTTAAAAGAGGTTAAACCAGATGAAGTATATAACTTAGCAGCACAATCTTTTGTTCCATCATCTTGGACACAACCAGTAGCTACCGCACAAATGACTGCCCTTGGAGCATTAAATGTTCTAGAATCTATAAAATTGGTTGATAAAAATATAAAATATTATCAAGCTTCTAGTAGTGAAATGTTTGGAAAAGTTATGGAAAATCCACAAACAGAAAAAACTCCTTTTTATCCTAGAAGCCCATATGGTGTGGCAAAAGTTTATGCTTATTGGATAACTAAAAATTATAGAGAAAGTTATGGAATTCACGCATCAAATGGGATATTGTTCAATCATGAATCTCCAAAAAGGGGAAAAGAATTTGTAACAAGAAAAATTAGCTATTCTGTTGCAAAAATAAAATTAGGAATACAAGAATATTTTGAATTGGGAAACTTGGATGCAAAAAGAGATTGGGGTTTTGCAGGAGATTATGTTGAAGTTATGTGGATGATGCTTCAACAGGAAAAACCAGATGATTTTGTTATTGCTACAAATGAAACCCATTCTGTAAGAGAATTTGTAGAAGAGTCTTTTAGAATTATGGATATGCCTATTACTTGGGAAGGGGAAGGTGTAAATGAAGTTGGAAAATTTAATGGAAAAATAGTTGTAAAAATAAATCCTAAGTTTTATAGACCTGCAGATGTAGATTTATTACTTGGAGATTATACAAAAGTAAAAGAAAAACTAGGTTGGGAACCTAAAACAAAATTTAAAGAATTAGTTAGAATGATGGTTGAATCGGATTTTAAAAATTTGCAAGAACAAAAATTAAGGTATAATAATAACTAATATGCTTTTAATCAAAGGTAAATTTAAATAAAAGATTTTGTAAATATAAAAATGATAAAATTAATGAAAAACACATTCTATAATGAAGAAAAAACCAAAAAATCACTCTGTGATTTTATTATGCAAGCTGATAGACTTAGCATGTATAAAAAGTGTATAGAATTTGAAGAACGTTTTTCAGAATATCAAGGAAGAAAACATTCTGTTTTATTTAACAGTGGAAGTTCTGCAAATCTCGCTTTGATACAAGCTTTGTTAAATTTAGGCATTTTAAATAAAGATGATAATGTTGGTTTTTCTGCTTTGACATGGTCAACAAATGTTATGCCTTTGATTCAACTTGGATTAAACCCTATTCCTATTGATGTATCTTTAAAAAATCTAAATGTAAACTCAGAAAATCTTTTGGAAGTTCTAAAAAAAGAAAATCTTAAAGCTTTATTTATCACCAATTTACTTGGTTTTTGCGGGGATCTTAACAAAATAAAAGAAATATGTGATCAAGAAGGAATAATTCTTTTAGAAGATAATTGTGAATCTTTAGGGAGTGAATTTGATGGAACTAAATTAGGAAATTTTGGTCTTGCTAGCACTTATTCTTTTTTTGTTGGTCATCATTTATCAACAATTGAGGGGGGAATGGTCTGTACAGACAGCAAAGAATTGCATGAAGAATTACTAATACTAAGAGCTCATGGTTGGAGTAGAGATTCAAGTGAAGAAATGAGGTTAAAACTAAAAAATAAACACAATACTAAAGGATTTCATGAACCATATACTTTTTATCAACTAGGTTATAATCTAAGACCAACAGAAATTACAGGATTTATAGGTGTTGAACAATTAAAGTATATTGATGAAATTCATCAAAAAAGGAGAGATAATTTTAATGAATATTATAAATATGCAAATAACAATCCTGATTTCATAAAATTAGATTTTTCCAATATGGATTTTATCTCTAATTTTGCATATCCTATAATCTGTAAAAATAAAGAAACATTAAATGAATATAAAAAAAAATTTTTTAATGTAGAAATAAGACCAATTGTAGGGGGTAGCATGACTAAACAACCTTTTTTTAAATATAATGAATATTCATGTCCAAATGCTGAAATGATTCATGAAAATGGATTTTATATTCCAAATAATCCTGATTTAACAAATGAAGAAATAAATACTATATGCAATCTTTTAGAAAGTGATTCTGAAAAAAATTTAGAAATATAAAAATGATACCTCAAATAGAACCTTGGATTGACAATGAAGAATTAAAGGAAATAACAGAAGTTATTAAATCGACCTGGGTAACTGAAGCGTCTAAAACAAAAAAGTTTGAAGAAATGTTCAAAGAATTAGCAAGAGTGAAATATGCTCGAACTTTTTGTAATGGAACTGTAACTCTTTTTACAGCTATGAAAGTTCTTGGAATAAAAAAAGGTGATGAAGTAATTGTCCCAAACCTAACTTTCATAGCATCTGTCAATAGTATCATATTTTCTGGCGCAAAACCTGTTTTAGTAGATATTGATAAAAAAACATTTAACATAGATCCTGAAAAAATTGAAGAAAAAATTACAAAAAAAACAAAAGCAATAATGCCTGTTCATTTGTATGGACAATCTTGTGATATGGATAAAATTATGGAAATCGCAAAAAAACATAATTTATATGTAATAGAAGATGCGGCACAAGGAATAGGAGTAAAATATAATGATAAACACGTTGGAAGTTTTGGAGAATATGGAAGTTTTTCTTTTTATGGAAATAAAACAATAACAACTGGAGAAGGAGGTATGTTAATTACAAACGATGAAAAACTTGATGAAAAAGCTCTCAGATTTAAAAATCATGGAAGAATGGGAAAAGGATTTATTCATGATGAAATAGGTTTAAATTTTAATTTTACAGAAATGCAAGCTGCTTTAGGGATTTCACAATTAAATAAATTAAATAGAATTATTGAAAGAAAAAAGAAAATAAGAGAAATTTATATGAAGCATTTATCTGGAATTGAAGGAATTGAGTTCCCACTTATTAATCCTAAATGCTCTCCAGTACATTGGTTCACAAATATTCTTGTTAAAGATGCTGGAAAATTAGAAGAAGGATTAAAAAAGAGAGAAATACAAACAAGAAGGTTTTTTTATCCTATAAATAAACAACCTTGTTACAATATAAAAGAAAATTTTCCAAATAGTGAATGGGCTTACAATCACGGAATTTCTTTACCTTCTTCTGTAACTTTGAAAGATAGTGAGATTAAAAAAATATGCGAAACAATTAAAAAGGTCATAAGCAATAATTAAAGATGAAATCGATTGCTTTATTATTTCTTAAAAATAAAGAAGGTCTTGATTTTGGTTCTGGAGTAGTTAGACCTCGTATTCCATATCCTATTTTTCATTTAGGTTCTTATTTAAGAAATAAAGGAATTAAAGTTTTTTTAATAGATGGACAAGTTTCTAATCCAAAAGAAGAATTAGACAAGATTATTGACGAAGTAGATATAATTGGATTTAGCGTCATGACTATGCAAATTTTAAATTCTTTAAAATTAAGTGATTATATCAAAAGAAAGTATCCTGAAAAAAAAATAATTTTTGGAGGTGTTCATCCTTCTCTTTTACCAGAACAAACAATAAAAGATACTTCTGTAGATTATGTATGTCAAGTAGAAGGAGAAGGTTGTTTATATGATCTTTGTATGGAAAAACCATTAGATAAAATAAAGAATCTTATTTACAAAAAGGATGGGAAAATTATGACTAACGCTGTAAGAGATTGGGTAAATTTAGAAAAAGAGGATAAACCAATTTGGGATATGATGGATATGGAGAAGTATATTAAAAAACATGAGGCTGGACCTAAAAAAGGAAAAAGAAGTTTTGGGATATCTGTTGGAAGAGGATGTGTATTTAAGTGCACTTTTTGTGTAAACACGGCTATGGGAAAATCTTGGAGATCTATATCTGCAGAAAACATGATAGAAAGAATAAAATTCTTGAAAGAAAAACATAATATTCAACATTTTTCAATTGTTGATGATTGTTTTGAGTTAGATATGAAAAGAGTTGAAAAGTTTTGTAATATGCTCCGAGACGAAAATATAGACATAACTTGGGATGTAAATGTAAGAGCAGGTAAGAAATGGAATGATGAAAGATTGGAAATGGTTGCCAAAGCAGGATGTATAATGTTAAGTATTGGAGCAGAGTCTGGTTCAGAGAGAGTTTTGAAAGATATTTTCCATAAGGGGGTTACTATAGGGGATATTCTTTATATGGCAAGGAAATGTAATGAGTATAAGATTCCACTAGGAACTACTTGGATGTGTGGAATTCCAAATGAAACTGAAGAAGATGTAGAAAAAACAATCTCTCTTTTAAAGAAAGTTGTTAAAATATGTCCTGACAGTACTATAAGTGGACCTCAACCTTTTAGACCATACCCAAATAGCGAACTTTATTTTGAAGCAATAAAACAAGGATATAAAGAACCTCAAAGTTTGAGAGAATGGGCTATAAAAGGTAATGAAGGTTTTCTTTCAGAAGAAGTTCTTCCTTGGATAAAAAATGCAAAGAAATTAAAATCGCTTGAATTTTATTGTATAAATGCTTTTAGATACCCGATAAATTTTTTCCATAAAGTTTTAATTCGAATGTGTAAATTTAGATTAGACAATAATATTTATTCATTTTCTTTTGAAATATTTATGACAAGATTTTATGTGGAAAATATCCATGATCGTATCTATAATTAAAATTTAGGAATGCAAACAAGGATATTAAAATTAAAGATCTTGATGAATTCAAAAAAAAAGTATTGCATGAAAAAGATGATTTATTTGCAATTTTATTTGTAAATTTCTTAACAGTAAGAATGGTATATTTTATGAATAAACATAAAATTAAAATAACACCTAATCAGATTACTTATTCAAGGATATTTTTAATTTCACCTTTAATCATTTTATTCTTATTTTTAGCACCTTTATATAAAAACACATTATTTTATTTATTAGCATTAATCTGTTCATATTTATTTATTGTTTCAGATTGGTTAGATGGGCAATTAGCTAGAGGAACAGGTCAAACTTCAAAAAATGGGGAATTCTTAGATGTTATAGCAGACAGATTTAGTACAATAATCTTTTTAACATTATTATTTTCATTTGGATTATGGTTTGAGAGTATTTTAATTTTGTATGGTTCTATTCTTTTATTTATATTAAAAATATTTCATATGATGATTATAACCAAATTATTTTATTTAGGTATTGAAAAAGGTGAAGATAATCAAAAAGTTTTCGATGGAAAAGATGCTTTCAATTCTTTAGGTATTTCAAAGATTTTTTTATTATTAAAAAATTTAAGTAAAATATTAAAAATAGAAAGATGGGATGGAACATTAGGGGGTGCTGAAAGATTCTTTTTAACAATTATGCTTCCTTTAATCTTAATTTTATTTAATTTAAGTTTTTTAGCGTTTTTGTTATTACTTATTTTGATGTTATTTTTTGGCATGTTTCTTATGATTAGAATTAAAAATATTTTTAAAGGAATGGATTTAAGATGAGTTATGCTAAAGCTTAAGAAAAGTTGTGAGATTATAATAAGATGAAAATAATTTTTCCAAGAATTGAAACCTTTCATTTCCACAAAGCCTATGATGGGGGATCAAAATATATTTATTATTTAAGTCAAGAATTAGTTAAACAAGGATGTGAGGTTACAATTGTTACAACTCCTTTTGAAAAAGGAGATTATGAAACTAAGTTTTATAGAGGTGTTAAATATGTTTTTCTTCCACCAAAATATTCTGGTAGGAAAAGATTAATAAATATTCCTTGGAAAAATAAATTTTCAAAAAATCTTAAGAAATATTTAGAAAAAACTGATTTTGATATTCTTCATAGCGCTGAAGCTTTTGCTTTGCCTTATCTTAAAAAGAAAAAAAGAAAACCAGTTATTTATCAATGTTGGGCGATGGAAGCTTGGTATGGTAAAGAACCAACATCTCAAAAAGGATTTAAAAAAATCTATATTAACCAATTTCTAAGAAAACCTTGGCAATATGTTTTAGAGAATTCAGATTCTATTGCTGCTGATGGAAATTTCCAAGTCCCAAGAATAACTAAACTTGGCGTCCCAAGAGAAAAAATTTTCTTTTTACCAAATGGAGTTAATTTTAAAGAAATACAAGAAATTAAAAAGAAGTATAAAAATAGAAGGGAAGATCTTGGAATAAAAAAAGAAGACCTTCTTATTCTCGGTGTTTCTCAAATTGCCCCTGATAAAGGTATAGAAGATATAATAAATGGATTTGTAATGTTAAAAAAAGATATTCCAAATGCTAAGCTTTTGATGGTTGGTAGAGGAATTCTTGAATCACAAATGTTTGATTTAGTTAAAAGAAATGGTTTAGTGAATGAAAAGGATTTTTTTCATAGAAAAAATATTCCTGAAGAAATTCTTTATGATTACTATTTTTCCTCAGATATTTTTGTTGCAGCCACACTATCTGAAGATTTTATGATTACTATTCAAGAAGCAATGGCTTGTGGACTTCCAATAGTTAGTTCTGCTCAACCTTACTTAGTTGAAAATGGATTAAATGGTTATGTTGTTGGTTTCAAAAATCCTAAGGGTATAAAAGATGCTATTTTAAAAATTTACAAAGATAAAAATATGGAAAAGATGGGAAAAGAATCTATAAAAATTGCGGAAAAATATGATTATGAAAAAATTGCAGAATCAGCTATAAAAGAATATAAAAAATTATTAACTTCTTAAAAGAGTTTTCATAACATCTTTATTTATTCTTCTAGGATTATTAGTTAATCTTTCAACATTTACATTTTCTATTATTAAATCTAAATCTTCTTCAGATTTGATACCTAAACTAGAAATACTTGTTTCAAGTCCAATTTCACTCATTAAAGAATCTAATTTATCTTTAGCTAAATGCGGACTTTCAACATTTAGTAAACCACATAATTCTCCAATAGATTTCTTTACAAATTCTGGTCCGCGTGAATCATTATAGTCTTCTTCAGTAACTTGGCCATTGTATTCTAAAAATTTTCCTAATGTCAATCCAACAGCATGTCCATGTGGGATTCCAAAATGAGATGTGAAAGCATATGATATTGCATGTGGTGCTGTTGTTTTTGTAATGTTTATTGCTTTGCCGGCAAGGTTTGCAGATTTTGCCATGGCTAATCTAGATTCATCTGTAGGGTTATTTACAGCAATTTGTAAATTTTCCATTGCTAAATTTATAGCATTTCTTGAATGTTCTCTAGAATCTTGTGTTGAACCTGTAACCCAATATGATTCAATAGCTTGTGATAAAGCATCCATTCCTGTTGAAGCTGTGATGATTTTAGGAAGATTCAATGTGAAACTTGGATCTATTATTGTATAATTAGGCAACATAAATTCGTGAGCCAAGGAATATTTTTTCTTATCAACATAAACAACTGCAAAATTTGTTGCTTCACTTCCTGTGCCCGAAGTTGTGGGTACTAAAACTAATGGTTTTCCTCTTTTTTTGATTTCTTCACCTCTACAAATATATTCTTCAGGATCATGGGTTTGTGGAGAAAGAATATTCAAAAGTTTAGCCATATCTAAAGCTGTTCCACCTCCAACTCCTATGACCAGGTCTGGATTAAATTTCCTAAATGAATTCATACCTCTTCTCACATCTTCAATTTTTGGATTTTCTTCAAAATCATAAAACCTAGAAAAATCATATTTTCCTAAAAGTCCTCTAAGAGAATTTTCTGCTCCGCAAGAGGCGTATGAGTTTTTTCCTGTAACTAAAAAAACTTTTTTTGCACTAGTTTCTTCTAAGATTCCTTCTAATTTTTTAATAGTTCCAAATCCAAAATGTTCTTCTTGCTTCATTTTTCTAAAAATCCCATAAAATCTTTTTTATTTTCTTTTGAAGATTTTGTTGGCCGCCCTAAATCTTTTCTTGCTCCTTTATTTACTTTTATTTCTAAAAAAGCTGGACCTTCTACAGATTTAATTAGATTTATCTTTTCAATTACTTCTAATTTTGATTCTGCTTTTAGAGTTGTCTTATAACCACAATCTTTTGCGATTGATTGTAAATTTATTTCAAAACCAACTGTTGGTTGGCCCCCTACAGAATCATGTGCCCCATTATTGAAAATTATATGTTTAAAATTTTTTGGAGCTTGTTGACCGATAATTGCAAGAGATCCCATATGCATAATCACAGATCCATCTCCATCAAAACAATAAATTTGTTTGTCTTGTTTTTGTAAAGCAATCCCTAATGCTATTTGGGATGAATGGCCCATAGAACCAACTGTAAGAAAATCAGTCTTATGTTCTTGTCCAAGTTCTTCCCTATATTCAAATAATTCTCTAGAAATTTTTCCTGTTGTTGAAATAATGATATTTTGGGAATCTAAATTATTGACAATTAGTTTCATAGCTTCTTCCCTATTTAAATCAAAAGATGTTTTTACTTTATTTTTTAAATCATATTTCTCAAATGTATTTTTCTTAACAACTAATGCAAATGGTGCATTGTTATTTTTCATATAATTAATCGCTTTGTCTAATGAATTTTTAGCATCTTCTATTGAATCTGGAATTATTTCGTAAGGTATTTCTAATGTGTTTAATAATTCTAAAGTTATTTTTCCCTGTTTAACATGTTGAGGTTCATCTTCTTTTCCAGGTTCACCTCTCCATCCAATTAAAAGCAACATAGGAATACTATAAACATCTGAATCTGTTAATGAAACCAAGGGATTGATGGAATTTCCTTGTCCTGAATTTTGCATATAAACCAAACCAATTTTTCTTGAAGATAAATGATATCCTGCTGCCAATGCAATTGCCCCCCCTTCATTTGCCGCAATAATATTATTTTTTTTATCTGTGTTATCTACAATGTACGCACAAAAATCTTTTAGAAGAGAATCTGGAACACCTGTAAAAAATTTTATTTCTTTTTTAATTAATAATTCATAAAAGTTTTTTGGTGAAATCATTTTTTATTTTTTAAAATTTAATTTAATTATTTAAATTTCACGATAAGGAAAAGCTTGTGCAGTTACTCGTGGATCTTGAACACCTGCAATTAATCTATCATGAATTTCTTCTAATAATCCTTCTCTTAAAACTCCTTGTTGTGAAGATAACACTGTCCATGCTGGACAAAGAGGGTCTTCCCTATATTCACTATAACTATGAGGGTTAAGGTTGGGAATAATTAAACCAGTATTATAATCTATTTGTGAATATGCTGATCTTGTTGCACATCCTCCAGAACATAAATCATTTGCATTTAAATCACAAACATCTGGGCCACACACATATTTTCCATGTCCACTCAGAAATTTATCTCTATAATCGTTCAATTTTTTTCCATCTACTATTCTTGTTAAAGAAAATCCCTTATCAAAAACATTTCCAAAAACATATCTATCTGTTTCATCTGGGCCCGGAGATTCTGAACACGCGGTTATATTGCCATTAGCCCTTATATGTAAACCAGACCTGTTTCTATTGCATGTCTTATTATCTGAAAAAGCTGACCACACATCCCAATCTATCTCAAAATATTCTCCATCTATTCTTGAAATAATATCATATAATGCTCTTACATGAGGAGAATGTATTCCTAGTTCTTGATTTTCTCCTACAGCATTTCCACAATAATGCACAGGCACAATAGAATGATCAAATCCATTATCCTTAACCCACATATGTAAATCCAACATGCCATCAAAAGTTGTTTGATCTAAAACAGAGTTAACAACTAATCTTAAATTTGGATTACTTCCATATCTAGCATTAATTAGGTTCTCATATCCTCTTTGCATTCTTTCAAAGCCTCCAACTTGATTAACTTTAAAATCTTGTAATTCTGGAATTAGTGTGTCTCCTTTTGTACATAAACCAACTCCACGTTCTGCAAATCTCTCTGCTATTTCAGGAGTTATTAATGCTACATCGTCAAAAGTTAATATCTTTGGTGCATCTTTTTCAATTCCAAAAAGTTCTGGAATAAATGTATATTGAAAATCTTTTCCCTCATAAGTATTTTTAATCATATCTACAACCCTAAAAAAATGGTCTCCTCTTGTTTTTTCTTTTCCAAGAGCAGGATCTTTATATATTAAAGGCTCTCCGCCAGTAAGAATGAATAAACTTACACCCAAATCGGCAGCTTCTTGTGTAGTTTTTTCTAAAATATTAAATGGAATGAATTTTGTTTGTAGAGGTCCTGATTCTGCAAAACACCATGTACATTCAAAATTACATCCCTGTGTAAGCATATAATCTAATGATGTTAGTTTTATACCTTTTTCAATTTGATCAATAATTACTCTTGGATCAACACCTGCATTTCCAGGATGTAAATCAACAACTTGTCCTCTTAAAGCCCTTATCTTATTAATTTCTTCTGGTGAAAGATCATAAACTTTTTCCCCTTCTCTTGGAGGTCTAATAGGTGCTGTGAATATTGGTTCACCAGAAGAATTCAAATTTGGATTAAGCAAACGTTCCAATTTAGGTGTCATAGGAACTTTTGAAATTGGTTTTTCTAATCCAACACTTTCATTCATTTTATTATTGGGTCCATTGTTTAGTTTCCCTCCTTGCTCTCTTTACTCCTTCTTCACCTGCATAATGCAAAATTAAAGCAAGTGTATTCCATGGATTTTCTTGTTTCGGTTTGACTTGCATTATTAAAACCTGTCCTTCTTTTTCATCTACAGATCTAAGTGAATGAGGTATACCTGGTTTTATGAAAAAAGAACTATTTTGTTTTAAAATTTCTTCATGACCAGGCCAACTTAACTTAACAGAACTATTTCCAAAAACATAACCCCATCTTTCTACATCAACTTTAATATCATGTTCACCTATGTTTTTTGAATTGGCTGGAACTGTATATTCTAACCCAAGTGTGTCTTGCTGAAAAGGAATATCATTTAATAATTTTCTAACTTTATACACCCCTTCAGAAAAATTATTTGCATCTTTAAAATGTTTAGCAAAGAATCCTACTTTTCCAGTGTTTAGCTGTTCTGTATTTATTTTACTTAATTGTTCTCTTACTTTATCCATGTAATCTTCTTCAGACATGTCTTTTATAGAATTCAAAAAATCTCTTGTTCCTAATTCACCTCTAAAAGTAACAGCAAGGATTAAAGCTTCTTCATCATCTCTTTTAGTAAAGAGGTGTGGGACAAATGGAACATGATACTCCATATCTCCTGTATTCATATTTACATGATGGATTTTTTCGTTTGAATCTTTCCAATAAGCTGTAATTTTTCCTATAAAATATGTCATCTGCTGTTCAAAATGTCCTTGGTTAAATGACCATCTTGGTGCTTTTTCAGAAAAATATTTATCCACAATAATTTTTTCCCAGATTCTTTCCGGTATAATTGTAGATTCTGAAACTCTTGACACTGCAGTATCTGCGTAATCATAAACTTCAAACTTTACTCCAGTATCACTTGTTCTGCTTAAAACTCTCATAGTATTATCACTTTCAGTTGCGTGCATAACGACAACACCATCAGTTGTATCATTAACAACAGGAAATTTATCCTTAACTTCAGAACTATACAAATCTCCAAGATTCAATGGTGCAGAATTTTTGATTGCTTCTTCTAGTTGCTGTGAAGGCGCTATGTTTCCCAACATCACATCATTTATATGATCTTGATCTATATTCCATCTCTTAGCAGCTTGAGAAGGTATAAGTTTTGCACTACTTAGCATTCTAATAAATTCAGCTCCGAAGTTTGTATCTAATGGTAATCCATTATTTCCAATAATTTGTTCTTTTACCATTTTATTTACCTCCTGGAATTAATTCCAGAATATCTTTAATTGGCATACAAATTTCGTTTGCTTCATGGCTTCTTTCATTTTGAAGTATTGTTTCAGCTGTCTTTACCATGGCTGGATATGCACTTCTAATTAGATGGTTTGCATAAATAACCAAATTAATATTTGCATCAATTAATTCTTTTTCAGTTATTTGGCTATATGTTGAAGGAATCACTATCAAAGGTACTTTATTTTCAAATGTAGAATATATTTTGCAAAATTCAAGTATTTCATTTGGTTCTTTTTCTTTACTATGAATCATTATGCCATCTGCTCCTGCTTCAATATATGCTTTAGCTCTTTTTAGTGCATCTTCCATTCCTTGTTTAAGAATTAAACTTTCAATTCTTGCTATAATCATAAAATCTTTAGTTGTCTGTGATTTTTTTCCCTGAGAAATTTTGTATGAAAAACCTTCTATAGAATCTTGTTGCTGTTCAGCTTCAACTCCAAATAAGGAATTTTTCTTTAACCCTATTTTATCTTCTATGATTATTGCAGACACACCCATTCTTTCTAAAGTTTTAACCATAAAAACAAAATGTTCTGTAACCCCCCCTGTATCTCCATCAACAATTATTGGTTTTGTTGTGACTTCTAAAATATGGTTTAAAGTATCTGACCTTTCAACTAATTCTATATCTGGTTTTCCTTTTGCAGTTGAATCTGTTAAACTGCTTAACCATATTCCATCAAATTCTTTTGATATGTTATTTTTCAAAATTTTTATATTTTCTACAATTAAACTACTAATACCATTGTGAGCTTCCAAAAATCTAACCATGTCTTTTGCTTCCAATAATCTTCTAAGTTTTTTCATTCTTATTTGAGGTGTTGTACCAACTTCTTTCATTTTCTCATGTATTTTTGTTGAAGAAATACCTCTAGTGTATTGAGGTTCTATAACTTCCCCACCCCACTCTTGAATAACTGCTATAACCCTCTCTCTTTTTTCTTTTTGAGGACCTTCCTTCCAATCATCTCCATGAACAAAATAATCTGGTTTTAACTTTCTTAAAATAGGAATGTAATCATCATCTTCTTGTTTTACAACTTCACTAACCCCATTTATATTTTCTATAATAATTTTTCTTTGATTATAATCTAAAAATGGCACACGTTTATAATTTGCAATAGCTTTATCTGTTAATAATCCAACCACCACTTTTCCAAATTCGCTAGCTTTTTTTATAATATTTATATGACCTATATGGATAAGGTCTACAGCCATAGGCACGTAAGCTATTTTCTCTTTCATTTTATTTTCTTCCTTTTATTTCTGCTAAAATTTTATTTTCTGCTAGCTTTGAATAATATGCTGGTTTTACAATTTCTCCTTTTATTTTTTTAATAAAAGCTTCTCCCGGAACTTTCTTCCAATTAGAACCATGAATCAAGATTATTTTTGATTGTTTAAATTGTTCATGAATTTTTTTTAAATTTTCTGTGGGATCTTTTGATGTTTGAGGCATAACTGCATCTACACATCTCAAATTAGAAATTATTGCTTTTCTCTCTTCAAAATTAGTTATTGGTTCATCTTTATATTCTAAAACAGCATTCTCTGTCAAAACCCCACAAATATGATAATCCCCTAATTCATTTGCTTTTTCCAATATCTTAAGATGTCCATAATGAAATAAGTCACCTACAACAAAACTATAAACGATTGTTTTCACCTTTTCTTTTTCAATATTGACTATGTCTCCAGATTTCATTCCAGATCCTTTTGGAATTGTGACACACAACTGCCCATTAGATTTATTTTCCCAAACAACTTTTTTCATGTCTTACTAGTGTTACTAGTATTATATAAACCTTTGCAATCCATTATTCTTTATTGCATAGTAATGATAATATAATTATCTATTTTATTTTACCTTTATCTTCATTAAAATCAAACCAAACATATAGGAAAATCTACTAATGATTGTTGCTCCTGCAACACCATAAACCACAAACAAATTTCCATAATCTATAAGTAAGAAAATTGCTAAAAAATTCAAACCTATATTAAAAATTGCAGAAACAATTAAAAGTTTTGCAATGACAGTTGGTTTTCCTTTTGCTGTAAAGTAACTCTCATAAACCGATGCCAATGGAACACTTATTAGTAATAAAGAAAAAAATCTAAGAATATTAATTGAATTTTCATACTCATTACCATAAACGAGATTTATCATAAATGAAGAAAATAAAGAAATAAACAAAAATAAAATTAGTGAAAGCAATAAAGTTATTGAAATAGATTTCTTAAACCCTCTTTCTAGTTGCTTATCTTTCATTTTACTAAAAATAGGTAATAAAACAGCTGAAAAAGTAATCAGTGGAATTAGGGCCAATACGAGCATTAATGCTGCCCTATAATAGGCAATATATTCTGAAAGAACAAATCTTCCAAGCATTATTATGTCAATGTATCCAAAAAAAGCTGCTGTAATTACTGTTGCAGAAACAGGTAGTATAAATTTATTTACTTTTTTCTTCTCTAAAAAAGAAATTTCTTTTTGATTTTCTCTTAGATATTTTAATTTATCTTTAGAGAAAAATAAAAGAAAAATTGAAGAAATAAAATAAGAAAAACCTAAAACAAGTATTATAAAAAATAAAATAGATTCATTTGAAAAAAAGTTTTTCAAAGAAAATAGAATTAACAAAGGAATCATAATTAACTTAACAATTTGAAAAACAATTTCCCTATAAAAAATTCCATTAAAACTACTAGAAGCTATGAGGATTGCTTGTAAAAATCCTGTAATTGCAACAAATAAAATATATAGAGAACCTGCGATCAAAGCTAAAAAAAGAGGTTTTTGATAATAGTTTTCTGAAATAAATTTAGCAGAAATTATTAAAATTGATATTGAAATAAAAGTCAAAAATAATTTTAATTTTGCTAAATAAAGAACATAAGGTTTTGGATTTTTATTTTTTCCAAATTCTTTTGAAACAAATCTGATTAAAGTATAACTTATGCCTAATTCAGAAAAGGCAACAAAAATTAAAATTGTGGATAAAGCTAAACTGTATAAACCGAATAATTCAGGCATAAGCATTCTTGCCAAAATTATTACGAAAATTAAAGAACCAATTTTAGTTACAATGTTTGTTGAAAATTGATAAAGACTATTTTTAATAACTAAACCAGTATTTCCAGAAAAATTTCTTTTTATTATTCTTCTAAAAATATCTTTTATATTTTTTCCTTCACTTTTTATCACATCATTCATCTAAAAGAAATAACTTTTTTGTTTTTATTCTTTGTGGATTATAAATTCTCTTTTCTTCTTATTAATTCTTAAATTATATATTTGAGAAATTTTATTGTGGGAAAACTCACCTATATTGGGAAAAGCGAAATCGAGAAACATATGAAACATAATGCCTATAAAAATGAAAAAGAAATAATTATGAATAAAAGATAAAATAGCAAGAAAAATCCAAAATTCAATTCCATGAAAGATAAATATATCATTTTTGTATTTCTTTCTTTCTTTTATTGATAATTTTTTATATTTTTTCTCTTTTTTGATAAACCATTTATAAGCATTTTTTAAAGAAATATTTTTATTCTTGTAAACATAAAAAAGATAATGGTCAACGTCAATAAAAAATGCTGATAAAACAATTAAAAAAAATCCGATTAAAGTAATTTGAGGAAAAATATTAAACAAAATTGTTGCAAAAGCAATTCCTAAAATTAAATGTTGTGAAGGATACATTTTATTCTTCAATCATCCTAATAATATTGGTAAAAGCAGGTCTTGTAATTAAAACCCCTGCTGTAATTCCAATAATTGTTGTAATTGCAAATCCTTTAAAGAAACCTGCTGCAGCCCAATATAAGGGGATTAAAGCTACAACAGCTGTAAAATAAGCTCCTAAAATAATTGCAAAAGCTCTTTTTAATCTTTGTTTCAAGCTTGAGAATGTTTCTCTTGCTTCATCTAAAATAATAATTTGTTGATCTATTCCAATTCCTATTGTTGCTAAAATTCCTGCAATACTTGGTAAATCAAGATTCCATTTTATTATTGAAGCAATTCCTAAAATAATAATTATTTCAGATAAGCTTGTAAGTAATAAAGCAATTGAAGATTTAAAATTTCTATATCTGAAAAAAATAAACAATGAAACCACAACAAGAGCTGCAATTCCTGCCAAGAAAATTGAATTTACAAATTCTTTACCTAAAGAAGGGGAAATTGTATCTAATTTAACTACTTCTAATTTGTAAGGTAAACTTCCTGTAATCAAAATTGTCTGAAGATTATTCATTTCATTTCTTGCATTTTTATTAGCTTCTTCCTGAGTATCTCCTGTCCCTGAACCACTAATTGAAATTTGTGTTGTAATTCTTCCTTTAAGTCCTTCACCAATTAACAAACTATCAACAAGTTTATCGTCTAAAAACAAATCTAATCTTTCAGACAAATAATTTCCATCAAGAGTTGAATTTATATCTAATCTTTCAGTTATTTGAGAATGTCTTTTTGCAGCATCTTCACTTAAAAAAATTGTAAATCTGAAATTACAAAAATAAAAACCATTAGATTCTTGACAGGATTCTATTACAGCATCTTGTCCAGATCTTGTAACAGAAGTTATGTCTTTTTTCCCGCCAACAAAAACAACTTCATTCCCTATTTTTGCTTCAAATTTTCCTTGCTGTGAAATTAAATTCTTTAAATCTTCAGGTGTTGTTCCTGCAATTTCAATTCTAACATAATAATCTCCGGAAAAATCAGTAATTTTTGTAGTTTTAACATCTTCAATTCCATAAACATTTAATCTGTTTTCTATTATTTTTTTTAAATCCTCAGCATCTAAAGAAGAAAGTTTTATGTCTTGTGCCTTAACTAAAGCTCTTGAACCTCCTGAAATATCTAAACCTGTTTTAATACTTGTTTTTGGAATTTCTGAAACAGTTATTTGTGGAGGATTCTTTGAAAACAAAATTATTTCAGAATTAAGTGTTTTTAGAATTGTTTTTACACTTTCATTAGAACTAAATTTTTCTTGTATAATTTTTGAATAATCTTCTAAACTTTCTATTTTCTGTGAATCAATTTCTGTAATAATTTGTCCTTTTTTTAATCCTTGTTCAAAAATTGTTGAATTTTGTTCTACACTTGTAACTAAAACACCTTTTTGAAAAAAATTCGTAGAAGAACCAAATAAAGCTAAAAAAGACAAAGCTACAACAATCAATAAAATCCATATTCTCCAAGTTAATTTAATTTTCATTCTCTTCCTTTAGATTTAACATACCATTTAAGTATTGAAACATTAGTTATCCAAGTGTTAAGAATATCAAACCCTAATCCAATAACAAGTATTGTAAAAATTTGAGTTAATATAACTGAAAAAGAACTTACAACAATCAAGGCAAAAACAATTGCTAAAAGAGATGTTAAGGTCATTGTAATTCCTGTTTTAAATGCGCCAAAAATTCTTTGATTTAATGAGCCTTCATATCTTTTCAAAATTCTGCTTGTCAACAAAATATCTGTATCAACACTATAACCTATTAACATTAAAAAAGCAACAATTCCAGCACTTGACATTTTTATTCCAAGAATATTAACTAAGGTTAAAGTCATAAAAATATCTGCGAAAGCAGAAACAATAACTGCAAGAGAAGGAATAAATGTTCTAAAGATAATAAAAACAACAAGAGCCATAAAAACAAAGGCAAATAAAATAGCAATTAAAAGTTGCTTATAGAAATTTTTACTTAAATCAGAACCAATAAATTCAAAGCTACTATTATCATTATTGAGTTTATATCCTAAATAATCCTCAAGAATTTCTTTTGCTTCATCTATACCTGTTTTTGTTTGGACAATCAATGCTGTTTGCTCTCTTGTTACCAAGTCATAAATTTCCCTTGTATCAACTTCATCAAGTTTTTCAGAAAGGGCTTCTTTTAGTTGAGCTTCATTAATTTTTCCTAAAATTGTTATTGAAGTCCCTCCTGTTAATGAAAAATCCTTATTAATAAAATCACCATTATTAGCATAAAAAATAAACATGTAAATAAATGAAAAAACTAAAATTGTTATTGGAATTAAAAGAAGCAATTTATAATATTTATCATGAAAAATTCCTAGTTTTTTTTTGAAATTTTTTTCTTCTGTCATTTTATTATTTGAAATGCGCGGACCGGGAATCGAACCCGGGTCAATTGGTTGGAAGCCAACTATTCTGCCTCTAAACTATCCACGCTTGTGATAATTAGTGAAAAATTATTTAATAAAGTTTACCCTAGAAATTAAAAGAGATTAATTGCAATCACAGTTTCCACAATTAGAACAATTTCCGCAATCCTTGCAGTTTTCTGATCCGCAGTTTTCGCATTTTTCTTCCATTTTGTTTTGTAGGTTAAGAGGTATAAAAACTTTATTGAAATGCCTTTGACAGGATTTGAACCTGCGACCTATTCCTTAGGAGGGAATCGCTCTAATCCACTGAGCTACAAAGGCTCTTAATGCGGGAGAAAGGATTCGAACCTTCGTAAGCACTAAGCTAACAGATTTTGAGTC